>JANLUE010000380.1:0-4514 GCA_031363325.1 Gemmataceae bacterium | reverse complement strand
ATACGTACTTCGTCGGGGCCGACGCTTGGGGCTTCGACCTGTGGACGCATAACCATCCGGGAAATCCTAATCCGCGCAAGCCAAGCAAGCAGATTCGAAAGGAGTGGGAGCGTAGGGAGAATAAGCCGTGGCCAAAAGATCCGGCCAATCCCGGCCGTAATCAAGACGTTTCACATAAAAAGCCGCGCGCCGATGGTGGCACCGACAAGCTTGACAATATTGAACCGCTTCCACATGGTGAACACGTGCAGAGGCATAAAGACGCGGGCGACTTCAAACGATGGGGCGCGCGACGAGGTAAAAAGCCGTGAAAGATGCAATCGACATGAAATCCGTAAAACCCGTCTCACTTATGCGAGGTGACGACCAAGGTGAGACACGTGAACTCAAGCAGATGCTATTAGAGGCACAAGACTATTTGCAGTCGTTCGCTTGGTGTCCTCCATTTGTTTCACGGTACTTTGGCGGAGGAATCGGTGGAGTCGTCGCGCTGTTCTTGTTCGAATTTGCGCGGGCAATCGACGATGGAGATAGCTGGCTTTGGGTAGTGGTCGGCGATTTGCCGTCGGCTTATTTTGTTCCGGATGACGCGGCTAGTCCACGGGCTGCGCTGGAAGTCTATTGCAATTTGATGGAGGATTGGTCAGATGCGGTAATCGAAGGTGGCGATTTGGACGATGTCTATCCGATTGCGGTTGCCGCTACCGTCGAACACGCACAAATGCTTAAGTCGAGAACGGCGTTTCTTCGGAAAGAGGTCATGCCGCGGTTCGCTTAGAATGGTGGAATACCCCATCGCCGCCTTGATCGCGCTGTCGCTGACGGGCGGCGTGACGACGGGGGCGAGGAGCTCGTTCAACTCGAACGACGTGCCGGCCACGGTGACGCACCCCGACCCGAGTTCCGGCTCGGCCAGTTCGAGCGAGCAGGACGTCGCGACGGTCAACGCCCTCGGCGAGCCGTTGACGCGGACGGATCGCAACGGCTCGGTGCACACGTATTCGTACGATGTGTTAGGTCGAGTGATATCGGACGCCGTCACGACGTTAGGCAGCGGCGTGGATGGGTCGGTGCGTCGAATCGAATACGGCTACGATGGTCAGGGCAATGTCAATTTGCTGACGAGTTACAACGCGTCGAGCGGCGGGTCGATTGTGAATCAAGTGCAGCGCGACGTGAACGGCCTCGGCCAGATCACCAGCGACTGGCAGTCGCACAGTGGCGCGGTCTCTGGAAGCTCGCCCCGCGTGCAATACGCCTACAGCGAAATGGCCAGCGGCGTGAACCACAGCCGGCCCACGACCACAACCTACCCGAACGGCAAGGTCCTGACCGCGAATTATAACACCGGCCTCGACTCGAACATTTCACGCCTCACTTCATTGTCGGACACTTCGGGGACGCTGGAAAGCTACGACTACCTCGGCGTCAACACGACGGTCCGGCGCGCCCATTCGCAGCCCGGCGTGGACCTGACCTACATCAAGCAATCCGGCGAATCGGACGGCGACGCGGGCGACAAGTACTCGGGCCTCGATCGCTTCGGCCGAGTAGTGGATCAACGCTGGATCAAGACGAGCACCGGCACCGCGACCGATCGATTCCAGTACGGCTACGACCGCGAGAGCAAGCCCCTGTGGCGCGACAACCTCCTCAATACGGCCTTCGGCGAACTGTACGCGTACGACAATCTCTCCCAGCAAACGAGTTGGTCGCGCGGCACACTCAATGGAACGAAAACAGGCCTCACCGGGTCCGCGTCGCGCTCGCAGGGTTGGGACTTCGACGCCCCGGGCAACTTCGACAGCCAGACCACGAACGGAACGGCCGTCACGCGCGCTCATAACAAACAGAACGAAATCACGAGCGTCACCGGCGCGACCACTCCGACCTACGACAACAACGGCAATCTGACCAAAGACCAGGTCGGCCAACAGTACAAATTCGACGCCTGGGACCGTCTCGTTGAAGTGAAGAACTCGGGCGGCACGGTCATCGCCTCCTTCGCGTACGACGCCCTCAATCGCCGCATCTCCGAGACTCGTAGCGGCACGACCACCGACCTCTTCTATTCGATCGACTGGCAAGTCCTCGAAGAACGAGTCGGCAGTGGCGTCAAAGCGCAATACATCTGGTCCCCGATCTACGTCGATGCATTGATCCTGCGCGACCGCGACACCGACGCGAACGGCACCCTCGACGAACGCCTGTGGGCCCAGCAAGACGCCAACTGGAACGTGACCGCCCTGCTCGACTCGTCCGGCAACGTCGTCGAGCGCTTCACCTACGATTCCTTCGGTGCCCTCACCGTTTACGACGCCAGCTACAACGTGCGTGGCAGCGGTTCGTCGTACGCCTGGACCTACCACTGGCAGGGCCTCCGCCTCGACGTGGTCACCGCCCTCTACCACGCCCGCATGCGCGACGTGCACTCGGTCCTGGGCCGACCGTTGCAGCAAGATCCACTCGGCTTCGGAGCGGGCGATGCGAACGTGTACCGATGGGAGGGGAATCGGACGGGAGCCGTGACGGACCCGAGTGGGCTGGCGTGGGTCAAGCCAGACGATAGCGCCCAAGGATTCGTAATGCCAAACGGAGACGAGGAAGCACTTTTCCACGAAAGAAGATTCAAGCGCGTAGGTGTAAAGAAAGGGTCCGAATTCCTCGTGATTGTGATCGCCGGCGACGACCTGGACTGGATCAATGTAGAAGCGTATATGTGGCACATGAAGAAGGCGAGCCTTGACTCGATAAATCCTTTCGGACGGCCTATGATAACAATTCGAGCTGCGGATCTTAAGACGGCGAAGGTCAAGATTGACAGCCGACTCGCTGAAGGCGACACCATTGGGGAACTGAGAATCGTAGGTCACCATGGGCAAAGTGAGTTCTTCTTCAATGACAGTAGCAAGCTGTGGTGGCTTGCGACACGCGAAGTCAAGCTAATTCGCTTCAACACTTGCTACGAAGCTCGAAAGAGAAAAACAATGACTAAACTTGCAAACCTGTCCGGCGCCGAGGTGATGGGGAACTCCGGTGGATTCGCGGTATGTCCGAACGGAAACTGGTACACAATCATGCCTGACGGCACGTCATACAAATCCAACGACTACGGAGACGCGATCCTCCGGCAGATCGGCGCAGTCTTTTACTTCATTGCCGGCAGCGATCCAAACGCGCGGCGTCGGCCGAAGAACCCACTATGGGAAGATTGACAATGGCTGAACGTTTGTTGAACCGATATTGATTTGTCTCGACGCAAGTCTGTGCATGTGATTGCGTCTTGTGGTTATGTGTCGGCAAATCGGATCGAGAGTTGGCGCGCCACTCTGCGACTCGTGTAATTTCATAACAGAGGGTGAAATGACTCCGCACCCATCGCTTCAATTAGATACGCACGCTCGGCCTAGCGGCGAAGAATCGCCTGGGGCACTTGACTATTTCTATTGCCTAATCGGAGATGATCGCGCCATCCGGAAATGCGTCGCAGATGACGACACGATCTTTGTTGGGGGCGTGATCGGTTTAAATGCAGGGCTTGCGATCGGCAGCACTCACGCGTATTTGTTGAAATCTCCATGGCTAGTTGTTTTGCCGTTTGTCGTCTCTTGGGTGATTGTATTAATCTTGAGTAAGGCGAGTCGCAGATCACTATTTGGAATCATACTATTGTCGTTCGCAACTCAACTTATCGGTTCGCTACCATTTGATTTATTGTTTCCTCGACCGTTGGTTCAATATACAAATGTGTTTGGCTGGCGTATTGCGACCATCATTCAGTTGGTGCTCGTCACGAGATTCGTGAGCGTCATCAACCAAGTGTCAGTCGTGCAGGCTTCGATGCGAGTCATTCCGTTCATCTCTATCGTCCTGATCGCCATTGAGTTGATCCCGCCGTACAGGAATTGGCATGTTCTCGGTGAATTACTTGTGATTCGATTGTCTGGAATTGATTCACTTTGTTCGGTATTTGATATCGCGATGCTGATTTGTGCGGCAGTCTCACTTCTCGTCAGCATCCTCTATCACCTTTCGCAGCATACAAACAAGGTTGGAGTGTCGAGAGACTTAGGTCGGGTCCGACGGAGACGGTCCTCTATCAATGGCGTGATGATGAGCGTCTTGATCGTGAGCGCCCTTTTCTGGTTGACTGTCATTTCCATCAATCAACCAAAACAACGATTGAGCACTATGGTCGACGACCGATTGTCAAGCGGCGAGCTACAAGACGCGCTTCTCATCATGAACAGTCACGAAGAACAGGAGTTTCCTCGGACTTGGGACACGGTCCCGAGATTGGCCAATCGACCCCTTCGGCCTGACATCCTTGATGTCGTCGAAGAAGTTGCGCGAACGAATTGCAAACCGTGGGTTAGGGATCGTTTCTTGCTCAAGTTTCGATGCTACATTGGTCATCGAATCCGTTTCAATCCTGAATTCTATTTTCGAGATAGTGTTCATTCGATCGATCTCGCACGTGTGACATCTTTACTCGAGCGGTTGCCAGAAGGTCC
>JANLUE010000375.1:0-1336 GCA_031363325.1 Gemmataceae bacterium | reverse complement strand
TCGAACTCCTTGCGAATCTCCTCGAGCGTGTTGTTGCCGCTCAGTCGTTCGAAGACGAAATACTCCTGGGCGTTGAAGCGATAGTACTTGAGGCTGACCGGGTCCTTGACGACCTGGCACAGTCGGCCCTCGTAGCGTTGCTCGGTGATTATGAGGTCCGCCCGGATACGCAGCTTGACCTGCTTGCGGCGCTCGGCGGTCGGAATGAAGGTCGGGTCCATGCCCTGTCTAGATTAGGGGCCAACGACGCGGGCGGAAGATGGGTCGGCCCCGAATTATACTCGCACGCTACTCCCAGGGTGCCCGATTATTCCGGTACACCTGGAGCCGGTCCCGCAATACGGGCGTCCATTCTGGATCGACACCGTCGGCCAACCCGAGTCGGGCCTGTTCGGCCGCCCGGTCGAATTGGCCGACGGCCGCGTAGCACAGGGCCAAGGTGTCGCGGTCCTTGCCACTGGGGCGAACCAGGCCCAAGATGCCCACTCGGGCCCAGCTCAGGGCGAGTCGTCGGGCCGGGGGGTGTTTGCGAAGTTTCTCGTCGAGCACAATCTTGCGGGCCTCGTCGAGTGGTCGGGTCGGCCAGTTGGGGTTCAACGCCGTCGCGGCCCGCAAGTCGGCGGTCGCGTCTTGGCCGAGTTCCGCGAGTGCCATGGCCCGCCCACAATACGCGTCCACGTTGGCCGGATCGCGCTCAATCATCGCGTCGAACACCGATCGCGCGTCGGCCCAACGACCCAGGGCGATCAGGTTTTCGCCGTGCATTCGAGCGAACCGGGCGTCGTTCGGATAGGCCGACTCCAGGCGCCGATAGGCTCGTTCGGCTTCGGAATAGTCGCCGAGAGCCTCGTGGCAAAGGGCCAGATTTTGCAGGACGGACTGGTCGTACGGCGAGCGCTCTGTGGCCCACTTCAAATAAGGCAGTGCTTCGGCATGGCGATTCTCGACGACGAGCCCGTGGGCGTAGTTGCCGTGCGCCCGCACGCTCTCGGGCATTCGCTTCAATGCGACTTCCCAAACGACCGCCCGCGTTCGGTATTCCTCGTTGCGCAAGAGAGTTAACACGCCCAGGGCGACGGCCACAGCCGCGAGTGCGTACGGCCCAAATCGGGCCACGCGGAGTCGCCACAGCATTCGATCGACCGCGAACACGCCGATTAAAACCACGGAGGCGAGCGACAGATACAGGCGATGTTCGAACACCGGGTCGATGATCGGTAGCACACTCGATGTTGGCGCGAGCACGATGAAGAAGAACGCCCCGACGAACCCGAGCGCCGGCCTCGAGTACAAGCAGAACATCGTGGCGACCAGGAGCCCCAAAAACACCGCCCCC
>JANLUE010000374.1:0-3017 GCA_031363325.1 Gemmataceae bacterium | reverse complement strand
ATTGCATCAGTACGACGAACCGCAACTTTCCCGGCCGCATGGGCCACAAGGAAGCGGGCGTTTACCTGGCCAGCCCGTTGACGGTCGCGGCCAGTGCGTTGACCGGAGTGATTAGTGATCCCCGCGATGTGATTTGATTCGAGACAAAGTCGACCGGCGCTTGCCTTTGGACCGGTCCGGGTGCCATAATCGAGCAGTATGTCCCGATTCCGCCATTCCACCGCGCCGACGGTCCAGTCCCTTCGAGGTCTGGCGCTCGTGTTGATCGGCGCGTTGGCCGGGGGCGTCAATCTGCTGAACGATGGTTTGTCCGTCCCCGTCCGAGCCTCCACGCCGGCCGAGGAGGAAGAACAAAAAACCGAGCGGGGCGAGTTCGTCTCGGTCGTCCGCTCCTTGCCCTCGGGCGTCCGCTACCGGACGCATCGAATCGCCTCGGGTTCACCAATCAAGTGCGTTCGCCCCAGGGCGATGGACTTCGCGATCGGTCAAGCGTCGGAATACTTGGGCCGGGTTCGTTGCGGGCCGGGCATCGAGCAGCACTGCTAATTATAGTCCCTCGTTTTTTCGTCTGGCATCCACCAACACGCGGCCGGTTGATCGCGCTCGCGGTCCCGCGCCGCCACACCACGAGGACACCATGGAAAAGCTCGTCAAAGGCGTTCACCAGTTTCAATCGACGGCGTTCCGCGATCGGCACGAACTGTTCGAGCGGCTGACCAAGGGTCAAAACCCCGAGACCCTGTTCATCACGTGTTCGGACTCGCGCGTGACTCCGGACCTCATCACGGCGGCCGAGCCGGGCGATCTGTTCGTGCTCCGCAATGCCGGCAATCTGATCCCGCCACACGGGGCCGCCCAGGACAGCGGCGAAGCGGCGACCATCGAGTTCGCCGTCTCGGCGTTGCACGTCCGCGACGTGATCGTGTGTGGGCACACATTGTGCGGCGCGATGCACGCCCTCATCCATCCGGAAGATGTGGACAAGTTGCCGCGCATGAAGCGCTGGCTCGGCCATGCCGACGCGACGCGGGCGATCATTAACGCCAACTACGGGGACTATGCGCCGCCCTCGAAGTGGAAGGCGACCGTCGAGGAGAACGTCCTCGTTCAACTCGAGAACCTGCGCACGCACCCGTCCGTGGCGGCGGGTTTATCGAAGGGGACCGTGAAGCTTCACGGTTGGGTTTTCAAGATCGAGACGGGTCAGGTGTTCGCCTACGACCCGGTGAGCGAACAGTTCCTGCCGCTCACCGACGTGCCGAGTACTCAATCGGCGAACGCCCATCGGGCTCGAGGCGTGCCGCCGTTGGCCAGTGTCGAGGGCGTGACGGCCGGATAATTACTCGCCGGCCAAGCGGCGATGTTCGTCGGCGAGCGTCCGTTCGCCGCGGCCGGCATGATATTCGGCCAACGCGAGATGGGCTGGTCGATTGGTTGGATCGCGTGCGAGCGCTCGGTTCAACCAATCGACTCCGTCCGCGGGTCGACCGGCCGCGAAGCAGGCGGTCGCCGCCCGGACGTGGGCCGACAGGTTGCCCGGTTGTTGGCGAGCGTCCTCGCCGTGACGATCGGCGAGTCGATCGCGCTCGAGGGCCTCGAAAGTCGCGCGGGCGTCGGCCTCTCGTCCGGCCTTCGACAACATTCGGGCGAGGTGATAGCGGGCCGTCGTTCGTTCGTTCGGCTGCGCCAGGTCGATGGCCTTCTTGAGCAATGGAATCGCGCGTTCGTGATCGGGTGGCTCGGCCAGGGCGAAGATCGTGCCCCGGAGCAGGAGGGCTCGTGGTACCGGGGGGTTCCGGGCCGTGAGTGTATCGAGCAACTTAACCGCACTGGCCGAATCTCCGGAGTCGATGAGGATTTCGGCGCGAAGAAGCATCAACGCCTCATTGGTTGGATCGTTGGCCAGGAGGCGAGTCGACTCGATATCGGCCTCAGCGTATCGGCCAACGCGTGCGAGCAAGGTCGCCCGCATTCGGGCCATGTCGCGGTCGTTCGGTTCGAGCTTCGCCAATCGATCGGCGTCGTCGAGCGCCCGGTCGAATCGCTTCAACAGGAGCCACATGTCGAAGCGATGATGGAACGGTTCGGGGTCGTTCGGCCGAAGCTCGCACCACCGGGTCAGATACGGCTCCGCGTCGGCAACGAGGCGGGCCCCGGTCGTGTGAACCTTGGCGAGAGCCACCACAACTTCGAAGTCGTCCCGGTCGCGGGCAAACGCCCGTTCGAGCCCCGGCTCGGCCTCTGTGAGCTTCTTCTGGCGAACGAGGTCGATGGCCTCGGCGCGATCGGCCCGCCGGGCATTCCACTTCACGCCGACATATCCGGCCGCGGCGACGCAAGCGAGGACGAAGGCACCGATCAGAACCGAGCGAGTTCGGCGCGGCGACAACATGGGTTCGCACTCGTGGATTGAAGAGATCATCGCGGGAGCGGCGCCATTTGTCAAACGGGTTCGCGTTCGCCACCGGCCGCTGGGCTCGACTCATTTGATAGAATCAGCGAATCATTCCTCCCGCGCGAAGCGCTCGCCTTCGTCGCGCGGCCAACTGGTCGATTTCGCATGAACGCCAACTCTCCCATCACTCGGCGGGCCGCCCTCGGCGCGATCGCGACCGGGTTCGCCGCGCCGTTCGTCTATCGACATTGCGTTACGGCCGCCCCAAGTGAGACCGTGCGTCACGCGAGCTTCGGCGCGAGCGGGATGGCCGGGGCCGACATCGGCTCCCTCGCCGGGAGCAAACACTTCAAGCTCGTGGCTGTCGCCGAAGTCGACACGTCGCGCGTGAGGGAAATCGTCAAGCGCTGGCCGGACGTGCACGTCTACCAGGACTGGCGCGAGTTGCTCGACAAAGAGAAGGACCTCGATTCGGTGAACGTCTCGACGCCCGACCACATGCACGCGCCGATCACCATGCGGGCGATTCAACGCGGGCTGCACGTCTACACGCAGAAGCCCCTCACGCAGACGATCCATGAGGCCCGGGCCCTGACCAAGGCGGCGGCCGACAAGAAGGTCG
>JANLUE010000327.1:0-3120 GCA_031363325.1 Gemmataceae bacterium | reverse complement strand
CCGAACTCGCCGCCCCAAATTACGAGCGTGTCCTTCAACAAGCCCTTGGCCTTCAAGTCGGCGAGCAGTCCGGCGATCGGCTTGTCGGACGACTTCGTCGTTCGCGCGAGATTTTCCTTCAAGTCGCGATGGTGGTCCCAGCCGGGGCTCGTCACTTCGACGAAGCGCACGCCGGCCTCGACGAATCGGCGGGCCAGCAAACACTGTCGGCCGAATCGTTCCGTCTCTGTTTCGCCGATGCCGTAGAGTTTCTGCGTCTCCTTCGATTCGTTCGAGATGTCCATCAGTTTCGGCAGATCTTTCTGCATTCGGAACGCGAGTTCGAACGATTCGATCGCCCCCTCGATGGCGGGGTTCGCCGGATCGTGTTCGAGCGCGTTGCGATTGAGCGATTGCACGAAGTCGAGTTGCAATCGCTGGGCGCCGTCGGAGAGTTTCGGATTGCGAATGTTACTGACGTTCATGGAGCCGCTCGCGCCACGTGGACCAAATCCACCCCCGCCGATCGGAGTACCTTGATAGACGGCCGGCAGAAACGCACTGCCATAGTTCGTCGGCCCGCCATTGTTGATCGGTGGCGAGATCGTCACGAACCCGGGGAGGTTTTCGTTCTCGCTTCCAAGTCCAAAGAGCGTCCACGCGCCGAGGCTCGGGCGCTTGAACTGGAAGCTGCCCGTGTGCAGGTTCTGAAACGCCTGGGGGTGCGCCGGCACGTCGGTGTGCATCGCGTTGATCATGCACAGTTCGTCGGCGTGCTTCGCGAGCTCCGGGTACAGCTCGCTCAGCCACATTCCCGATTGGCCGTGCTGTTTGAACTTCCACGGCGACGCGAGCAGCTTCGCGAACGGCCCACGGGCCTTGCTGAAGCTCTTGCCGTCGTCCGTCGCGAGCTTCGGCTTGTGGTCGAACGTATCGACGTGCGACGGGGCCCCCTCCATGCACAGGAAGATGACGCGCTTCGCCTTGGCCGGGAAGTGCGGCTTCTTCGCCGCGAGCGGGCCAGCCTCTTTCTCGGCCGCGCGGGTCGCGAGATCGGCGAACGCGAGATAACCAACGCCCAGCGCGGCCGACTTGAGCGCCGAGCGACGTGAGAATGCGAACATGTCAGATTCCTCGAATGAACCAAATCCAATTTCTGTGATTTCGTTAGCCGCGAGGCGAAGGTTGGACGGAGCCGAGCGCGTCCGCGACCTGAGTCAAGACCGCACGTATTCCCGGGAAGCCGCGGACGCGCTCCGCTAGCGCGTCACGGCTAACGGAGGTTCGAGAACTCCGCCGAGGCGAACATCGCCTGGGCGAGGGCCGACCAGGCGCCGCGTTTCGTCGAGCGTTTGTCGAAGGCGGTCAGGAAGTCGGTCGCCGCGCGCGCTTCGCGTTCGCTCGGCACGCGGCCGAAGAACGTCTCGTACGCTCGCTTGATGCGGTCCTGGTCGCTGCCGGACGACGCCAGCAGCCGGTCGGCCGCGGCCTCCGATTGTTTCAGGACGAACGGGTTGTTCATCAGATAGAGCGCCTGGGCCGGGATTGTCGTGACGGCTCGTTCGCCGGCGACGGCGTTCGGGTCCGGGAAATCGAACAGCGTGAGCGCTTCCGGCAGTTGCTCGCGGACGACTGTGCCGTACACGGTGCGATGTAGGTTCTCCACCGCGAACGGTCCCTTCAGTCGGAACAACGCCTGGGCCGGCGCTTCGCCACCCTTCAAGACTTCCGAGCCACGGCCGGGCGCGAGGTCGAGTTGCCCGGCGATCGCCAACATCGCGTCGCGAATCTTCTCGGCCTCGAGTCGCCGGGGGCTCATTCGCCACAAGTACACGTTCTCGGGATCGACATCGAAGTTCTTCGTATCGCTCACGGTCGCCAGTTGATAAGCGTGGCTCGTGACCATGAGTCGAATCAGTTTCTTCGTGCTCCAGCCGTTGTCCATGAACCAGGTCGCGAGGTTATCGAGAAAGGCTGGGTGGCTCGGCTTCTGGCCGGACGCGCCGAAGTTGTCGAGCGTCGGTACCAGGCCCTGACCGAACAGATGATGCCAGACGCGATTGACATAAACGCGGGCCGTCAGCGGGTTGTCTTTCGACGCGATCCAGTCGGCCAGTTCCTTGCGGCCGCTACCCGAGCGAATCTTCGGCTGGTTCGTGGTCAGTACTTGGGGCAGGCCGCGTGGAATGATGTCCCCCGGCTTGTCGACTTCGCCGCGGCCGAGCAACGGCGTATCGGACCCGCGGGGCTTTTCGCGGGCGGCCATCGTGAGCAACTTCGGCGTGCCGTCCGCTTCGAACATCGCGAGTTGGCTCTCGACGATCGAGAGTTGCACCCGGGCCCGGATGCCGGCGACGGCCGTGAAGTCGTTCTTCGCCGTCTCGGCCTTCAGGTCGGTGACCTGTTTTTCCAGGCTTTCACGCCGGGTCTTTGTGAGCGGGTCCTGGCCGGCGTTCAGCCCGGAGTTCTTCGAGAGTTCGACGAGCGGCGACGGGTGGGCACTCTGGATGCTTCGCACCGTGCCGTAACAAGTCTCCGTGCTGCGGAAGATGCCCGCGAGGGCGTAATAGTCTTTCTGCGGAATTGGGTCGAACTTGTGATCGTGACAGCGGGCGCACGCGACCGTCAGGCCCAGGAACGCTTGCGTCGTCGAATCGATTTGCTCGTCGATCAGGTCCATTTCAAATTGCCGTCGGTTGCGTTCGTTGTGCGCCTTCGGGCCGATCGCCAGGAACGCGGTCGCCACGGTTTGATCGGCCTTCTGGCGTTCGTCGGAGGCCGGCAGCAAGTCGCCCGCGATCTGTTCTTTCACGAACCGATCGTACGGCTTGTCCGAGTTGAACGCGGCGATCACATAGTCGCGATAGCGCCAGGCCTGGGGGTAGCTCATGTTCGCGGCCTTGCCGCTCGACTCGGCGTAGCGGGCGACATCGAGCCAGTGTCGTCCCCACGTCTCGCCGAACTGCGGCATCGCGAACAGTTTGTTCAACAACACGTCGAGGGCGTTCTTCGGATCGCGGCTCCACGCCTGGGCGAACGACTCGACATCCTCCGGCGTCGGCGGCAGGCCGACGATGTCGAAGTACAGTCGACGGGCGAGCGATCGAGCGTCCGCGTCGGCGACGGGCTTCAACGACTTCG
>JANLUE010000281.1:0-4578 GCA_031363325.1 Gemmataceae bacterium | reverse complement strand
TCGAACTCGTGCAGTTGAATGTGAGGTACAAATCGCCGATCGCCAACATCGGCCCCGAAGGAATCTTCGAGTGCTCGAACGCGATCGTACGGGTTGTGGCGATGCTTGTCCGATTCACCAAGTCCTGGGAAACTCGTCGAGATCGCATACAAGTCGATCATCGTCGTGAAGAAGGCGTCGGCGTTGTTGTCCTGCGCGAGCAGATTGCCAATGTCTCGACGCATCGGCTCATACTTGGTTCCACCGCCCCGATGAACGACGCCCTTTCGCCTCGCATGAGCGATCAGGATTGGTCGATGGAGAAAAACATTGAATCGGGCCAAATGTGGCTTCAAGACGTTGTCTGCGAAGGTCTGTTCGGTCTCCCCTTCCGCGAACAGGTAGAGTCGTGGCATCAGTGCGGACCTCCACCGAGTACATTCTTTTCCCAGAGTTCCCCGAGAGAGTATTCGTCCAGCCAGTTCGAAAGCGACGGCCGATTGAGCCGCGCGAATCGCGACTCTCGACCGTCTCGATCGACAACGATAACGTCTTCGGGCTCGAATCGATCCAACAATGCGCTCGATTGCGTGCTCGCCACGATTTGAACATGATGCGACGCACGATGGATCAAGTCGCCGATCACATTGAGAGCGTACGGATGCAAACCAAGCTCTGGCTCATCGATCACGACGATCGCGGGCAAATCCGATTCTGGTTGCATCAAGAGTGTGATGAGACAAATCGCTCGGAGAGTACCATCCGAAAGTTGGTGCGGGCCGAATACCAGGTCGGATCCAATCTCGCGCCAGCTCAGGATCACATCCGGCCCAACCCCGGAAGGTTCCAATACGAAATCTTCAAAGTACGGCGCGACAAGTCGAACCGTCGTAACAATCCGACGATAGGCATTGCCGCCGTTTTCATTGCGAAGCCGTAATAACAATGGAGCGAGGTTGGCCGCGTCGCCCGCCAAAACTCGATTGTCGTTGACGTATCGGTACTGTTTGATTCTCGCGGACGGCGATGTGTCATGAAAGTGATAAACTCGGCAACTTCGAAGAAATCGCGTCAGACGGCCCGCCGACGCGCGAGTCGCCGGCATTCCTGGCTTTGGATGGTTCGAAACTTCGGCGATCCTCGATTCAATGTGTCCGGAACCTAGGCCCAACGCGTCTTCGGACAGGAAGTGCTTGCGCGAAATGGTTTCCTCGATAAACGAAAGCGTGTCACCCGCGGCCGTTTCGAGACGCCAACGAACGCAGTCGAATTCGTCAGCCGCGGGCCGGCTCTCATCGACGACCAAGTCAAGTTCGAGCCCCAATTCACTCGTCGTCTTGGGCCCAAAGTGCAAGATCGACTGTGCACGTCCATTCACGGCCACAAATTGCTGGAGTCGGCCATCTACCAATTCGGACAGCATTTTGAACAGTGAAATGAAGTTTGATTTGCCGGCCCCATTCGCCCCGATCAGAATGTTTCGGCCGCCGAGTTGCAAGTCCAAATTCTTGATGGACTTGAATCCCCGAATCACAATGCGACGTATTTGCGCCATGATTTATACTCACGGACGATAGGTCATCACCACATCACACCCAAATGCCCGGGTCGCTCGACGACCGGGTAGTCGAAGTTCTCATCCGCGCACTGAAGGACCATGGACGATCAGGCCTCCGCGTTTCGCCGGATGAATTCATCGATCCCATCGGGATGCGCATCGAAACATTCCCACGCCGCCGCCAAATCGTCCGGAGTGAGCGCGGGGATCGATTCCAGGACTTCCGCGTCGGTTCGCCCCAGTTGGCGCCATTCGACGAGTCCCCACACGTTGATGTTCGTGTCACGAACGCATGCCTCGACACCAGTCGGGTGAGGGCGGCGAGTGATCCGGTCAAGTTCGGTAATCATCCTTGTTCGTCTCCGATCGCGACACATTTATTGTAACGCGACACACTCCACTCTCACCCCGCGTTCGTCCCGACGGCCGCGAAGTCTTCCATCTTCCGGGCCACGGCCAGCGGCAGGATCTTGCGCAATTTCCTTCCCCGGCGCACTTCGGTCCAGTTCTTCAGGATCCATTCCGCTTGTCGGCTGCCCGTACGGGCGTGGTAGTTGATGATCAGGGGGTGGATCCATTCGTAGTCGACGTAGCCGCAGTCGATGACTGCCACGCTCTTCGCGTGGAGTTTCAGGGCCACGTCGCCATCTGGGTCGTGGACGATCAACTCACCGCCGGTCATGCCGGAGCCGACTTCATTCTCGATCGGGCCGAGGATCACGACGCGGCCACGGGTCATGTATTCGCAGGCGTATTTGCCGGCCGATTCGGCGACGATCGTCGCTCCGGAGTTGCGGATGCCGAGTCGATGTCCCGCAAGGCCGCCGACGAAGATCGTGCCGCCGGTCGCTCCGTAGCCGACGTTGTTGCCCGCGACGCTTTGAATTTCGCCGCCATAATCGCTCGCCGTGTAGTCGAGCGAGACGACCACATGGCCGCCCGAGATTCCCTTGGCGACGCCATCCTGGGCGAAGCCGCGCAGTTCCAGGTCGAGGCCGTTCACGCACCAGGCCCCAAAGCTCTGGCCCGCCTCGCCTTCAAACGTCACCTTCACGCGACGGTGATTCGGGATGCCCTCGCGGCCATAGGTGCGGGCGATCAGGCCGGCCGCCGTCGCGCCGACGGAGCGATCGCTGTTGCGGATGCGGAAGACGAGGTCCGCGTTCATGCAAGTATCGATCGCGTCGTGGCCCGCCTCGACAATCCGCTGATTCAGGGTCTTGTCGGTCGGCGGAACGCACACGCCAAGTCCGGCCGACGTCTGGGGGAAGTTCTTCGCCAGCTCGCTGCGAGCCATGTCCGGCCGAATGAACTTCGACACATCGACGAGCGCGGCTCGGCCAACCAGCTTCGGGTTCTTCACGAGCAGGTCGCTTCGACCCACGATCTCGCGAACGTGGCGATAACCCATCTGGGCGAGCAGGCCACGTGTTTCGTCGGCGACCTGATGGAGGTACGCCTTCGTGTGTTCCGGGTGGCCCTTGAAAATTTCCGGCGAGCCGGTGATGCCCGTCGGGCAGTTCGGAATGTGGCACGACTTGCAGACGATGCAGCCGACCGAAACCATCAGCCCCTGGCCGAAGCTGAATTCATCCGCGCCGAACAGGGCGTACTTGATGACGTCGTAGCCGTTCTTGATTCCGCCGCCGACGCGCAGCACGACCGAGTTTCGCAGGCCGTTCGTTACCAAAGCTTGATGCGCTTCGGCGAGGCCCATCTCACTCGGCAGGCCGGCGTGTTCCTTGCTCGAGAGCATGGCCGCCCCCGTTCCGCCGTCAATTCCATCGATCTCGATCACATCCGCTCCGGCCTTCGCAACGCCGACCGCGATCGTACCGATGTTCTCGACCGCGACGAGCTTCACCGAGACGGGCACGCCTGGCTTGACGGCCTTCAAGTCGTAGATGAGCTGGGCCAGATCCTCGATCGAATAGATGTCGTGGTGCGGCGGCGGGCTAATGAGGTCGTTGCCCGGCTTGCCGTAACGAATCTCGGCGATTTCCTTGGTGACCTTCTTGCCCATGAGCTGGCCGCCCTCCCCGGGCTTCGCCCCCTGGGCCATCTTGATCTGAATCTCGTCCGCGTTCATCAGGTATTCGGCATCGACGCCGAATCGGCCCGACGCCACCTGGCGAATGCGGCTGCGGAAGCGACTCTTGCGCAGTTCGCCGTTGAGCACGTAAATCTCCGGATGAGCGGCCCGGGCGGCGAGCGTCTTCTCCCAGAACGGTCCCCAGGGTCGTTCCGGCGCGTCGTTGCGATTGCGAGCCTCGCCGCCTTCACCCGAGTTGCTGAGCCCACCGATTTCATTCAACGCGGCCGCGATCGTCTGATGCGACGCGCCGGTCAGCGCGCCGTGGCTCATGGCCGCGCCGCGGAAGTGATTGACGATCAAGTCGATCGCCGGTTGGACTTCCTTGACATCGACGGCCGGTCCGACCCGCTTGATCGCGAACAGGTCGCGAAGCACGGTCGGCGGGCGTGTATTCACCATGTCCGTGAACTTGGGCCACTTCTCGGCGACGCGCTTGGGCGCGCCGGGATCGTCCTCGGCCGGGGCGGCGTAGGCCATCTCGCCGCCGCCCTGTTCGGGCTCGGGGTGTGCTTCTTTCACCGCGTCGCGAAGGGCCATGCGGACCTTGGCGTTGAACGCCATGTAGTCCTTGTTGCGGCCCATCGGCGCGTTGGCGGCGAACATCTTCTCGGCCGTCGCCACTCGCCAGGCCGCGTCTTCGACCAGTTCCTTCAGGCCGATCCCGCCGATCCGCGACGGGAACTCGCCGAGGAACTCCATCAGCCCCGGGCCAAAGCCGACCGCTTCAAACAACTGGGCGCCGCGATACCCCTCGATGGTCGTGATGCCCATCTTGGCGATGATCTTCTTGATCGAATCTTCGAGGGCGGCGAACAGGTTCTCCAGGCACTCGTGAGCGTTGATCGTCACTTCTTGCTTGGTCTCGGCGTCCTTGAAGGTGAGGCCATCCTTAATGAGCCGGAGCATCAGGTACGGGTGAACCGCGTCGGCCCCGAAGGCGACGAGG
>JANLUE010000263.1:0-1550 GCA_031363325.1 Gemmataceae bacterium | reverse complement strand
CCGAGCTGGCGTTGTTCGGCCGTTTCTAAAAAGCCCCTGCGGGGGCCCCCCTTGGTGACACCCCCTTTGGCGGGGTGCGCCCCCACAATGGGGGCCCACAAGGCCGGCGTCATCGTGAATGAAACGACCATGCTGGCCAGGACGCAGAACCCAACAACGAATCCGAAGGCGTTGAAGAATCGCCCGACTTGCCCGCCCATAAACGCGATCGGCGCGAACACGACGACCAACGAGAGCGTGGTCGCCAAGACGGCCAGGGCGATCTCGCGCGTCGCCGAACTCGCCGCCTCTCGGGGAGTCTTACCGTACTCCTCCATGTGCCGAAAAATGTTCTCCAGGACCACGACCGCGTCATCGACGACGACCCCGACCGCCAGAATCAAGCCGATCATCGTGAACGTATTCAGCGTGAAGCCCATCGCATCCATGAATGCGAATGCACCGATGAGTGACGTCGGGATCGCCAGGGTCGCGATGAGAGTCGTTCGCCAGTCGCGCAAGAACAACAGGACCGACGCGCTCACGAGTACGACCGCAAGTAAGAGATGCGTCTTGACTTCATCCATCGAGTTCTTGATGAACCGCGATTGATCGCGAATGATCTCGGTCCGCAGGTCGGGCGGCAGGCTCGGCTGAAGTTCGCCCAGGCGCTTGCGGACGGCGTCGACCACGGTCACCGTGTTGCGGCCCGATTGCTTCTGAATCACGAGCGAGACGGCGTTTTCGCCTTCCTCCTCGTCGCCCGACTGACCCTTGACCCACAACCGGCTCTGCCCGCGCGCTTCTTCGATCCCTTCCTCGGCC
The DNA here is from genome assembly GCA_031363325.1 of Gemmataceae bacterium. Lineage (GTDB taxonomy): Bacteria > Planctomycetota > Planctomycetia > Gemmatales > Gemmataceae > SIAJ01. The sequence goes on along the minus strand of JANLUE010000263.1, from coordinate 746 downwards.
CGGCCGATGTCCTCGATCCGAACCGGCTGGCCATTGCGATTGCCGACGATCAGGCGATTGAAGTATTCCGTCCGTTCGACTCGGCCGATCACGCGCAGGCCCACTTCGGATTGATGGCGATCGACGCGCCCGCCCGGGTCTTCGCGGTTCTCGCGGATCAACGCTTGACGAACGTCTTCGACCGTGAGGTTCTCGTACTTTTGCAGCCATTCGGGCTCGAGAATCACATGAATCGCGCGTGGCCGACCGCCCACGAGGACCACCGACCCGACGCCGGGCAAGGATTCCAGGTCTTCTTTCAAGCGCTTGCGGGCGATTTCGGTGATCTCGCGCATGTCGCGGCGGCCGGAGACGGAGATCGTCACGACCGGGGCCGCGTCGATGGCCAACTTGTCGATGATCGGGGCGTCCGTGCCGACGGGAAGCCGACTCAGAATCGTGCGGACCTTGGCGTCGACTTCCTGGGCCGCCACGTCGCCGTTCTTCTCGAGCTTGAAGCCAATGACAACTTGCGAAAACCCCTCGCGCGTCTCGGAACGGAGTTCATCAATTCCAGAAACGGTGTTGGCGGCCTCTTCGACCGGCTTGGTGACGGCCGTCTCCATTTCCTCGATGCTCGCGCCGCGCAGAGTCGTTGTGATCGTGACCAACGGCATATCGACATTGGGAAACAACTCGACGCCAAGCCGCATGTACGAAGCGACCCCGAGCACAATCGGCGCCAACATCAACATGGCCGTGAAGAC
>JANLUE010000211.1:0-2092 GCA_031363325.1 Gemmataceae bacterium | reverse complement strand
CGATGCCTTCCTCGCGGACACTTCGGCGAACGCGTATGATGCCGTCGTCGATCGCCTGTTGAAGTCGCCCCACTACGGCGAGCAACAGGCGCGCCTGTGGCTCGACGGGGCCCGCTACGCCGATTCGAACGGCTTCACGATCGATGCGCCCCGCTCGATCTGGAAGTACCGCGACTGGGTCATCAACGCCTTCAACGCCGACTTGCCGTTCGATCAGTTCACGATCCACCAACTGGCCGGCGACCTTCTGCCAAAGCCAACGACCGAGCAACTCGTCGCCACCGGGTTCCATCGCAACACGATGATCAACCAGGAAGGGGGCATCGATCTCGAACAGTTCCGCGTCGAGTCCGTGATCGATCGCGTGAACACGACCGGGGCCGTCTGGCTCGGCCTCACGGTCGGTTGCGCCCAGTGTCACGACCACAAGTTCGACCCGTTCTCGCAGAAGGAGTACTACCAACTCTTCGCGTTCCTGAACAATTGCGACGAGCCGGCCTTCGACATTCAAACCCCCGAGGAAGCCGCCCGTCGCCAGGCCCTGTCGGCCGACATCGTTCGCGTGGCGAAGGCGTTGCGCGAGATTGATCGAACGTCGCCGGAGGCGATCGAGAAATGGGAACGCAGCATCACGGACGAATCGCGGCCAAACCTGGCCAAGAACATCGCGGCCATTTTCCTGGTCGCACAAAACGGCCGCACCGCCAAGCAGGTTCAGACTCTCGAGGCCGCCCATCGCAAGCTCGATTCAGTTCGCCACCTGGTCGGTTCGCTCGACCCGATCTCGGCCACGCTGCACCTGAGCCTGTTTCAACAACGCCAGGCGCTCGACAAGGAACTCGCTTCGTTGAAGTCACGCGAGAAGACGCCGATCTCGACGATGGTCGTCCGCGAGCGAGCCAAGCCGCGCGAGACGCACGTCCTGCTCGGCGGCGACTTCACGCGGCCTGGTGTGCCGGTCAAGCCCGGGTTCCCGGCCGCGTTGCCGGCCGGCGCGTCGTCGGCGAATCGACTCGACTTCGCGAAATGGCTGGTTTCAACGGACAATCCGCTCACACCACGCGTGACGGTCAACCGCATGTGGGGCCAACTCTTCGGCACCGGGATCGTGGACACCGAGAACGATTTTGGCACCCAGGGCACGCCGCCCACGCACCCGGAACTTCTGGACTGGCTCGCGTCCGAGTTCGTGTCCGCCAAGTGGTCCGTCAAGCATCTGCAACGAATGATCGTCACGTCGGCCACGTATCGACAGGCGTCGAAGACCCGGCCCGACCTGGACCGGGTCGATGCCCGTAATCGCTTGCTCGCGCGACAATCGCGAATCCGCGTCCCGGCCGAAGTGGTTCGCGATGTCGCCCTCGCCGCGAGTGGGCTACTCACGCCGACGGTCGGCGGCCCAAGCGTGTATCCGCCGCAACCCGAAGGCGTCTATCGATTCACGCAAGTGGACAAAAATTGGAAGCCGAGCACCGGCCCGGATCGCTTTCGTCGGGGCATGTACACGTACTTCTGGCGGTCGGCCCCGCACCCGCAACTCGTGACCTTCGACGCCCCGGACGCCTCGGTGACGTGCACCCGACGAAGTCGCTCGAACACACCATTGCAGGCGCTGACGCTGTTGAACGACGCCGGCTTCCACGAATATGCGCAAGGATTGGCGAACCGAGTTGTCCGCGACGGCCCATCCGACGACGCGAGCCGATTGCGCTTCGCCTTCCGAACGTGCTTCGGCCGTGGACCGACCGACCGGGAGTTTGGCCGCCTCGCCGCTTTCCTCGCCGGGCAACAGTCCGATCTCAGAGATCAACCGGCGGCCAAAGAACTTTCGCCGTGCGATCCCAGCAAAGCCCCGTGGGTGATGGTCGCCCGCGTGTTGTTGAACTTGGACGAGTTCATCACGCGCGAATGAACTGATACTTCCAATCGGAGGCTACGATGCGCACGCTCGCCGTTCTCTTGGTTCTCGGCATGGCCTTGTGGGCCGCGCCGCTCAAGCCCGTCGGCAATCTGCTCGTCAACGGAAGCTTCGAGGAGGGTTCGGAGGCCGTCGACAACTACAAGCCGCTCGACAAAGACTCCGAGGCCATCA
>JANLUE010000194.1:0-3130 GCA_031363325.1 Gemmataceae bacterium | reverse complement strand
GATTCGCGGGCCGTATCAGCCGATCGCGACGACCGTGCCCGGCATGCGGATCAGCGAACTCCATCCGAAGATGGCTCAGCTCACAAAGCACTTCACGCTGATCCGCACGATGACCCATCCGGGCAACATCAGCAATCACTTCGACGCGATGCACAACAGCCTGAGTGGTCAGGCCAGCGCGCCGCAAGATTCGCCGTACCTCGGTTCGATCCTCTCGAAGGTCAAGCCGAGCACTCGAAACGTCGCTTCGTACGTCTGGCTCATCAAGTGCGTCGGCGACCCAGTGTTCTGCGCCCCGAACATCGGCACCGGCGGGAACCTCGGTGCCCCGTACGCGCCGCTGTTCGTCGGGTCGGCCGAGAACCATCCGGCGATGCCCGGCTTCAAGGCCCCCGACGTGTTCGACGCGATCGAGACGGCGGACCGGATGCACGGCCGTCGCGACTTACTCGCGTCGCTCGAACCGACCTCGCACTCCGGCAACTGGCGTGACATTCATGGCCGTGGCTTCGAGTTGGCCACGTCGCCCGGCCCGCGTGAAGCGTTCCGCGTCGATCGCGAAGACCCGCGCGTCCGCGACCGATACGGCCGCAACCCGCTCGGGCAAAATCTTCTGCTCGCGCGACGGCTCGTCGAATCGGGCGTCGGGTTCGTGACAGTGAATGGCTGGACGGGGCCATCGCTGGGCCAAGTTGGCGGCGGGCCGCCAAGTTCGAGTTGGGACATGCACGGTGCCGAGATGGGGATGGGCAGCGCGTTCGGCAACGGCTCATACGGCATGGGCTGGTGTCTGCCGGCGCTCGACCACGCGCTCTCGGCCCTGATCACGGACCTGAACGATCGGGGCCTGTTGGACAGCACGCTCGTGGTCGTATGCGGCGAGTTTGGCCGAACGCCGCGCATCAATCAGAACAATAACGTGCCGGGTCGCCAACACTGGCCGCACTGCTATTCGGCGATCCTGGCGGGGGGCGGCATTCAGGGCGGGGCCGTCTACGGCGAATCGGACAAGATCGGTGCTTTCGTGAAGGACAAGCCGGTCCGGCCACAAGACTTCAGCGCCACGATCTTCCACGCCCTCGACGTGCCCTACGAGTCGAAGGTCACGAAGGACGGCCTCTCGAAGCCGCTGAGCAGCGGCACGCCGTTGTTGGACTTGTTCGGTTAGAGGGCACTTCGGGTTGATGTAGCGGCCAAATTTGCGCTCGGATCACGGCGTCGGGGTTTCTACGCCGAAGGCGTAAAAGCCAAGCCGACGAGACTCGCACGAGAATGGCGGAATGGCCACCGGCATTAGGCCGCTACATGAACTCGAACGGGGTTTAGACTTGGCTGAGCCCCGTCAGCGTCCCGGTGCTCGAGCCGAAGCGGTCGGCTTCCAGGCCCATTCGTTGCAGCAAGCTGACGTACAAATTCGAGAGCGGGGGCGGGTTCTTCGGGTCGAAGGCGAGATGTTGCCCGTGCCGGAAGCCGCCGCCCGCCAGTAGTACCGGCAAGTTTCGCGACGAGTGCGTGCTCGCGTTGCCCAGGTTGCTGCTGAAGTACACGGCCGTGCGATCGAGCAATCGGCCGGCCCCCTCCTTGGTGTCGCGCAGCTTCGTCAACAGATCGCGGACCGCCTTCAACTTCTCCATTTCGACCGCACGGAGTTGGGCGATCTTCGCCGGGTCCTGACCATGATGCGAGAGGTCGTGATGCCCCAGGCTCACGCCGGCAACCGGCGGGACCGCGCTCGTCCCGAGAAGCAAAAGCGTGACGAGCCGAGTCGAATCGGTCTGGAAGGCCAAGTGGATCAAGTCGAACATGAGCCGAGCCTTGCCGACGAGGTCGGCGGAGTTCGCCACGTCGACCGGGGGCTTCGCGTCCACGACGGGCTTCGGTTTCTTGGCCCATTCCTCGGCGCGATTCAGGCGTCCTTCGAGTTCGCGGACGCTCGTGAAGTATTCATCGACCCGTTCGCGATCGGCCACGCCGAGGCTCGGTTGCAATTGCCTGGCTTGATCGCGAACCGAATCGAGAATGCTCTGGCCATCTTGAAGGCGCCGAGCTTGTTCGCGAACGTCCTCGGGCCGGCCCGCGAGAAACAGTCGCGCGAAGACTCGGGCCGCCGAAGTCTCCGATGGCACGAGTGCCCCCGTTCGCGTCCACGACAGACTATACCCTTCGCACGACAGCACGAGGCTCGGGACCCGCGTCTCGCCGCCGATCCTTTCGGCCGCGAACTGATCGAGCGAGATGCCATTGCGGAACCCGGCCCGGACCTCCGGCCGCGGCGCGGCCGTCAGGAAACTGTTCAGCGAATCGTGCGATGGCCCAACGTCCGGATGCGCGAGGCCGGAAATCACCGTGAAGTCGTCGCGGCGTTCTTTCAACACGTCGAGATACGGGGACGCCTTGTAGTCGCGGCCGGCGGTCGTTGGAAAGAAGTCCGGCGCATGCATGCCGAGCGGCGTGCAGATGGCGACCAGTCGCCGCGGCGGCGCGACTTCCTTCGCGAACGCGCGGGCCGGCAGCCACGGCAAGGCCAGTGAAACCCCGGCGGCCCGCAGGAATCGACGACGGTTCGGCAACATGGCGGTGGCCTCACTTCATCTGAAACGTCGAACTCTGAACGATCGCGTGCACCAGTGTCCGTAGGCCGTAGTCCTTCGCCCGGGCGGCGCGAACCAGGCCTTCGACCTCGGCCCGATCGGCTGGCCCCGGCGGCGCGCCGGTCGCGTACGTCAACAATTTTTCCGCGAGCGAACGGGCCAGGCGATCCTTGTCTTTCAGGAGCAGTTGCTTGAATTCGTCGATGTCCTTGAATCGTCGACCATCGGACATGGCGTCGGCCGGGTCGACCTTCGGGCCCTTCAAGTAAGGCATTCGTTTGCCGTTCATCATCACGGGTTCGCCGAGGCCGGTCGTGCGGTAATTCTCGCGCCAGCCGCCGATCACATCGAAGCTTTCGAGCGCGAAGCCCGGTGGATCGATGTTGGCGTGACACGACGCACACGTCGCCGACTGACGGTGTTTGGCGAGTTGTTCGCGAATGGTCGTCGAGCCCCGCGTGTCCGGTTCGACGGCAGGCACGTCGGCCGGGGGCCTTGGCGGCGGAGTTCCGAGGATGCGGTCCATCACCCACGCGCCA
>JANLUE010000792.1:0-1327 GCA_031363325.1 Gemmataceae bacterium | reverse complement strand
CCGTTGTTACTTTCTCGGCGGGGCCGAGGTTCGTTGCGGCCCCCTCTTCATCCATTCGCTTCGCGTTCGGCACGTGCCGGGCGTTCTGCGTGAGGATGAGTTGCGGCACGCCGACGCAGGCCATCTCGAGCGACAAACCATCACCGCAGGTCAGCACGAAGTGCGCTCGTGGTAGCCGCGTCCCGATCTCGGACGGTTCCGTCAACACCTCGAGACGGCCCTTGTTCTTCTCGCCGAGAGTGCGCAGGTCGTCCAGGTCGGGGTGGTGGCTTCGCACCAGAACGGAAAGCTTCTCGAGCCGCGACGTGCCCAGGAGTTCCTGGGTGCGGACCAGCGATTGGCTGGCGAAGTCGTCCTCGCCGAACGCGATGATGCCGCGATAGCCGTTCTGCGGGTCGCCACTGCGCAGGGCCCGCTGGCGTCGAAAGACGGAGCGAACGATGCCGTACTTCGCACCCACCAAGAGCTGCGTGCCGCGTTCCCACTGATAGTGATTGAGCGGGTGACCCATCAATGGGTTGATGACGAGTCGATTCGGGAAGCGGATTTTGGCCTCCGAATCGATCACGACAACGGCCGTGCCGGTCGAGGTGAGTTCGCGCAGGTACGCCTCGGTCAGTCCCGGCGAATTGACGATCACCGCGGCGGCCCCGAGTCGGCGGACTTCGCGGATGGTCTCGTCGCAGTCTTCCGGCGAGCCGACCGGGTGGCCGGCCTGGAGGAAATCGTTCCCGCCGCGCACGACTTGCGAGAGCAACGGAAACGGTTGAATCTGGCCCAGGAAATAGGCGGGGCGTCGACAGCGCTGCAGGGCGGCCGCGTACGTGAGGCACTGGTAAAAGGGTTCCCAGCCGCGCTCGGCGTCGGCGTCGCAGCGAAACAGAATCGGGGAGCGGTCCATTACGGGAATGTCCGTGACGGAACGGTGTCGTTATCAGCCCCCGGCGCGCAATGGTGCCGCGACGGGAGTGTTGTTGCCTGAGATGGGCCGAAAAGAGTCTCGGGTCGGGGTGCGAATCAAGTGTGAGACAGGTCAGTCGGGTTCCGGTCCGACTGAGAGTTCAACGGACGAATCCGTTCATCGGCGCCTCTTCTCATGGGGCCATCCTAGCCCCAGGTTGCCAACGGTTCCGGCGTTGGCGAGAGAATGGTACTTCATGTTCGCGTTTGGAAGAAAGGCCAACTTCTTCGAGTGCGGAGTGAAGACGGGTCGCCGTTGGGTGTGGGTCGAGGTGACCCCGGCCTCGCGAAGACCGCTACGCGGGTCCGCCGCTCGACCGGGGCTTTACTGACGGTCGCCCGAAGCGGGCTCCGAACACGTCCTCCC
>JANLUE010000098.1:0-10519 GCA_031363325.1 Gemmataceae bacterium | reverse complement strand
ACGAGGCTCATGTCGCCGCGGAGGACGTTGATCAACTGCGGGAACTCGTCGATGTGCGTGGCGCGAAGTATTCGGCCGATCAACGTCACGCGCGGATCGCCCTTGGCCGACCACTGAATGCCCGAGTGGCGTTCGCAGTCGTTCGCCATGCTCCGAATTTTGTAGATGATGAACGGTCGGCCGAATCGGCCGAGGCGACTCTGACGATAAATCACCGGCCCGCGCGACGTCAGCTTCACGGCCAACATGGCCAGGACCGTGATTGGGGCGAGCGCGACCAACAACAGGCTGCCGAACACGAGGTCGAAGGCGCGCTGGGCGGCCATCGACCGTTGTCGGGGTGGCATGTCGACCGGGGCTGGGTCACGCGCTGGAGCGGGCGCGACCTTGGCGTGATCGTCGAGGCGGGGCGGCATCGGAAGTACCTGGGTCATCCTGATCTGGCCTGGGGATTAGTAGCCGGCGGGTAGCCGGACACGTGCCGCGTTCAACACGGCACCGAGAAGCGGGATGTTCACCGTTCGCAACCGGGCGCACGCGGCCTGGGCGGATGCCAGAGTACTGACATCATTCATCAAGGACAAAATCGTGCCGTCGGCGTGACGGCCGATCACCAATCCATCGGGCAGATGGAGCGGGGGCGTATCGACGACAATCACCTCGAAGTGGTCCTTACACTTCTTGAGGACCGAACCGAGCCGAAGTTGGAAGAGGGAAACGGCTTCACGTGGATCGCAATTGCCCGCCGGAATCAGGCCGAGCGTCGGCAGCGGGCTCTTGCGAACCACGCTGCTGAGCGGGCACGTTCGCCGCAGCACGTCGGTCAGTCCAGGGCCAATCGAGCGACCGAAGAGCGTGTGCAATCCCGGTCGACGGACGTCCGCATCGATCAGCAAGGTCCGGTAGCCGGCACGGGCGAGACTGAGAGCCAACTGGGCGGAGAGCGTCGTCTTGCCTTCGCCGGGCAGAGCGCTCGTCACCATGACGACTTTCGAGCCCTCGCCGGAGAGGGCGTTGAGCAGGAGGGCCCGACAGGCGTCCGAGGCGTCTAAGAGTGCGGCGGTGTCGGCATTGGGCGAATCGTCTTCGGGCTGAGTGAGCGACTTGAGGCTTGCGGCCGAGGCGCGCGGAATACAGCCGACGACTCCCGTGTGCAAGCGTCGATCAACCCCTTCCGGCGAATCGATTCGACCGGAGCGGAGGTCCAGGAACGCGGCTCCGAGCAGCCCGCCGAGCAACCCAACCAAAATCGCCCCGGCCACCATGCCCTTTTTCTTCAGGGGGTTCGGAACTCCCGAGATCACGGCCACTTCGTCGGTCTGAGCCCGCGTCGGGCTGCCGACCGCGACCTCATGATCCAGGACATCGGCGCGAGCCTTGGTGGCCCGAATTCGATCTTCGATTTCGGTGACGCGAGCCGCCCGTTGCGTCAACTTGGTGAGTGCGGTCGCTTCGGCAAACAGAACCTTGGCTAACTCATCGAGTCGCTTCTTGAGCGCTTGGCGATGAGCGGTCGAAATGTCGATTTGCGATTTCAGATCGCGGAGCCGAAGGTCGTACTCCCGCTTCCGCAGATCTGCGGTCTGGGGCGTGGATTCGGTCATCAGGGTCGCGGTCGACGTTCGAACCGTCAATTCCCGCGCCGCGAGCGCCTTCTTGGCCTCTTCGAGTAGCTTCTCTTTTTCCTGCACGATGGGGGGCTTCGTTCCGGCGGCCGCGACCCGAGCATACTCGGCCAACTGGCCTTCGAGTTGGGCGATGTTCGTCCGATGCGCCTGAACGGTCCGATCCTGCGCGAGGGCCAGATCGGTGGCCGCCTTCAAGTCCATTGGGCGAACGGCCGGTGGAGCGTCGATCCCGGGCGGGTTGGCGAGCAAGTCTCGGCGCGACTGTTCGAGGGCTGTCTGCTGCATTTCTTGTTGAAGATCTTGCGCGAGATAAGTGGCCCTCAATGCGCGATTGGCGTCGTGCTGCAGTCGCAGCGCGGCGACATCGGAACAATTGAGTGCTTCCGCGATTTCCGAGACATCCGCTCGGGCGGCGTTGAGCTTGAGCTCATCTTCCGCGAGCCAACCCCGCAACGAATTCAAGGAGTTCGTTTTGTCGGTGACGTCCTTGTTCGCCCCTTCCTTCAAGTACGTTTCGCGGATGGCGTTCAATATGGCCACCAGCTCGTCGGGTCGCCCACCTTTCAAGGTCACCCGCATCACGTCGGGCGACACCGTGAAGTCGGCCACGAGGTCCTTTTCCAGTTCCGCCACCAAATCGATTTCGGCACCCGGTCGAGAGATCGCGGCGGCCAAGCTCGGTTGATTGAGCGCTTCGTGCAGAATCTTACGGCTCTTGACCAACGACGTGTGTCGACGCTGGAACGAGGCCGACTCGCCACGGGGATCGCCGACGGCCGCCGGCGGGAAGTAAACCTGAGTCCGGGCCGTATAGGTTGACGCGATGAATTTATCGGCGAGCAGACCGGCGATGCCGGCCCCGACGATCGCCAGGATCAACGCGATGAACCAGCGCCGACGCAGGGCTCGGAAGACTCGCGCCGGCGAGAATTCCACTCCGTCACTGTTGGGGACCGGCAGTTCCGTGTCTCGCCAAGGCGCGACCTCCCGAGCCGTCGGATACGCTTGGCCTTCGACGGACGGCCGCAACAAGAGGGAGTGGTTGGATTGCATTGAGTACTCTGGCCGGAGAGATGGACTCCGTCCCTTTGGGTTACAGGAACCCGAGCCGGCCCGTGGTGCCGAAGAAATTCTGTGATTCCGGGGACCACTGAGGTCCACCGGTAATCGCCGATCGTGGTCCGCCGTCTCCGGCGCAATCGACGTTCGCGCAAGTCGGAGGGCATTAATGCAAAGGCCACGCCGCGAATCGATAATTGTCGCTGCTTCATGGCAGGCGTCGCCGTAAGTGTTTTTTCGATAGACACTTGGCGTCGGGAAATGAATTAGAGTTAGTCTGATGAAGTGCCATTTTTCCGGTCGGCGCACGAATTTTCGACCGACCTGTAAATGGGGCCGTACAGCGATCCGTAAACAATTTGCCTGTGAGTTTACTCGTTCTAACGGCTGTTTTGATTGAACCGACTCGTCCGATTATGCCGATTGGAGAATCAGCCCCTTTCCATCCCGGAGCCCTTGGATGTCGCGTTCCGCCATTTTTCGCTTCGCCCTCGGGGCGCTGGCGTTCGTCGCGTGCGGTTCGGGAACTGGGTGCATTGGGGCCCGGCACGAAACGGTTGGCTACGTCCCGGCCGTGCCACGCGAGCTCGACAAGCAGCCTCTGCCCGACTACGTTGTCGAACCTCCCGATATCTTGCAGATCGACGCCATTCGGCTGGTGCCGAAGGGGCCGTACAAGATCGAGCCGCTCGATACGATTCTGCTTGGGGTGACCAACACGTTTCCCGATGCGCCCCTTGATGGGCCAGTCCAGGTGGAAGCAGACGGAACAATTGACCTTGGCCTACCTTACGGTGGCAAGATCACCATCGCCGATCTGACGGTCGATCAGGCCAAGGCCGCCCTCGACAAGCAGCTGGCGAAGTCGATCAAAGGCCACAAGGTGTCCTTGGCGGCCAGTCCGTCGCGGGCCATCCAACAAGTTCGTGGCCCTCACCTGGTGCGACCCGATGGAACGATCGGGCTCGGGGTCTACGGAAGCGTCCGCATCGTTGGCCTGACGATCGAGGGGGTCAAAGAGGAAATCGAACGTCACCTATCGAAGACGTTTGTGAAGCCCGAGGTCAGCGTGGACGTGACGGCCTTCAACAGCAAGCTCTTCTACGTCATTCTGGACGGGGCCGGCAGTGGCGAGCAGGTCCTTCGATTCCCGATCACGGGCAACGAAACCGTGTTGGACGCCGTGGCCCAGGTGAATGGCCTTTTGCCCGTTTCCGACAAGCGGGAGATTTACGTGGCACGCCCTTCGCCACACGATGAAGCGGGCGATCAGGTCATGGCGGTCGATTGGATCGGGCTCAGTACGAAAGCCCGGACCGCGACCAACTATCAACTGCACCCCGGCGATCGCGTGTATATTAATTCGTTGTGTATCGTTGAAGTGGATACGCGGCTGGCGCGATTCCTCTCGCCCTTCGAACGGATCCTGGGCTTCACCCTGCTCGGTCATACCACCGTGCGAGAGTTGAAGCGAACGGACCCGATCCTCAACACGACCAACACCAATAATCGCGGCTTCTAGTCTGGGGAGAAACGACGAAATGCGTAAATTCGTTCTGACGGCGGCAGTCGCGTGCGGGCTCTTCGCAGCTGAGCCGGTTCGGGCGGTCGCTCAGGGCCTGTCGCCGGGAACGCCGCCGAGTTACAGCCCCTATCTGAACCTGTTTCGGCAGGGTAACTCAGCGGGCTTCAATTACTACAGCCTCGTTCGACCTCAGCTGGCGACCAATGCCAGTCTCCAGACCTTGCAACAGCGGATCAATACGACACAAATTCAAGCGAACGCCAATACGACGGCGATCACACAAGGATTCGAGACGGGTCATCTCACGAGTTTCATGAATTATGGCGGCTTCTTCATGAACTCGGGCGGCGGCACATTGGGTCGGCCAACGCTGAATCGACCGCCGATTGGCACGCCAACTCCGCCGTCCCGAGCCCGTGCGACAGGACGATAGCTTTTTTGGCCACGAACGAACGTAAATCCGTATTGATTTCCAGACATTTTATTCCGGCCAATCCTGGGAACTTTCCTTTTGAATTGGTCGTCTCAGGCCGTGTTCACAGGGCGGATTGACACTCCGGCGCGAACTTGTTCGCGCACTGTCAATCCGCTTGACACGACCGATACCGCCGTTAAAATCCAGCCTACCTGCCTTTAGCCCGCGCTTCGATGGCGACGTTGGTCTTCCTTAGACTTGGCACCTGTGACGCACCCCTTGGAGGATTTCGTCGGTCTCCGCTACTAACCCTGCCGGACCGGTTTACTCGTACCTCTTCCCCGGTCCACCAGCGTGTTTTTCGGCTTCGTGTAACGGCTCGCAGTCCCCAGCTCGGCGATCGAGATGCGCACGCATTTCGACACGTGAAGCGACCGAACCGCCTACGCCCCGATTGACCACTGGTTCAGCACCAACCCCTGGCCCAGGACGGATTGCCCGATGCTGACCGCTGTCACCTTGCTCGTGTCTCGCTCCTCGGACTTGTCCCAGACGGTTCAGGCTGCGCACGATTCGTGCGACGTCCTCCGCTTGGAAGTGTGTGGCCCTCTCGAAAAGGCCCACGCGCGCATTCGGAACGACGATCTTACGTTGATCCTCGTCCATCTGACGCCCGAACTCGATGGAACGGCCGTGCGCCGATTCCTTCGCGATGCCGCCGCTCACCCTCGGATCACGACGGCCCTCATCTGCAGCGACGACGAATCGCTGCGGGCCGGTCGCGCGATGCTCAACGAGGGGGCGGTCGATCTGCTCTGTCTGCCGGACGACTCGGTCAAACTCGTTCAACAAATGAACGAGGCCAGCAAGCAAGTCGAGCCGGCCGGCGAGGCGATCATCGACGAACCAACTCCGCCAGACCTGGTTCCCCCGGAAGGCCGGCAGCTAGCGCAAGTCCGCCGGGCCGCAATGCAAGACGCCACCATCCTGCTGATCGGCGAGACCGGTTCCGGCAAGACCGTCCTGGCCCGGCAGATTCACGATGCTTCCCCCCGGCGCGATCGGCCCTTCCGCATCGTCGATTGCGGTGCCCTATCGGCTGAACTCATCGACAGCGAACTGTTCGGCCACGTTCGTGGCTCGTTCACCAGTGCGGGCACCGATCGTCTCGGCAAACTCGCCGAAGCTGCGGACGGCACACTGGTGCTGGACGAGATCAACTCGCTGCCGCTCGCTTCGCAGGTCAAGCTCCTTCGGGCCGTTGAAGAACGGGTGTTTGAACCTGTCGGTTCGAACAAGCCGATCCCCTTGCGGGCCCGGATCGTGGCGATCAGCAACGTGCCCCTCGAGCGCGAGGTCGCCGAGAAGCGATTCCGAGTGGACCTGTTCTACCGGCTCAACGTCGTCTCGTTCCGCCTGCCCGCATTGCGGGACCGCATCGCCGATGTGTTGCCGCTCGCCCGCAAGTTCCTGGCGGACCACCCCGGGGCCAATGCCGCCGGAATCGTTGGGTTCACACTCGAAGCTCAGCGGGCACTCGAAGCGTATGCCTGGCCCGGCAACCTCCGGGAACTCCGCAACGTCATCGAACGAGTCGTCGCCCTCAGTTCAAATCGACTCGTTGGCGTCTGCGATCTGCCCGAAGAGCTTCGCTCGCCGTCGGCCAACCGAATGTTCGACTCGCCCGTGTTCGCGGTCGCCGCGCCACGCGAACCGCGCGACGAGGCCGCGATCATCCAGGACGCCCTCCGTCGCCACGGCAACGTGCGATCGCGGGCGGCCCGCGATCTCGGGATCAGCCGAGTTTCCCTTTACAAGAAGCTGCACAAGTACGGGCTGTTCGAAATGGTTTGAGCCAGACTTCGGAGATGAATCGTGGAACTTGGCTCTTGGGCCAAGTTCCATTTTCTTTCACTTCAAACAACGGACCGGGTCAGGGCCGCGACGGAAAGCTCACCCGAGTCGGTGTTCGGTTCCGCTCCCCGTGCGACCAGGCATTTTCGCAATCCACAGTCCAGATCAATCGCCGGTAGGAACCCCAGTTCCGCCCGCGCGCGGCTCGTGTCGGCCAGTGGGAGCGGCGGGATCGTCGAACACGGGCCTGCCAACACCGGCGCAAGGTCCGTGCCCAGCAGACGGTTCAACCGAGCCACGACATCGACCGCTCGAGTCGGGCGACCCGCGGCGATGTGATAGATTCGGCCATCGCCGCGATCGCGGCCCACGGCGAGCAGACAGCCCCGGATCGCGTCGTCGACGTAGAGCAGATCCATCTCTTCCAATTCATGGTCGTAGAGGACCGGGCGTTTGCCTTCGAGCATGGTCTCCATGATTCGTCGCACGTTCGGCCCGGCGGCGCATGGGCCCTGGCGCGGGCCGTACACGTTGAAGAATCGCAACCGCAAGAGGCGCATGCCAAACGAACGGGCGAACGAGACGGCTTCTTGCTCGGCGAGTACGGTGTCGCGTGCGGCGGGCGTATTGGGAGCCAGGGCCGCCTCTTCCGTCACAGGCCCATGACCGTTGCGAGCGAGCACATCGGCCCCGGACGCCAGGATCACGCGGCGACAACCCGCATCGCGGGCCGCCAGCAGGAGGTGCCAGGTACCGACCGCGCCGGAGGCGGGCTCGTAGTGCGGGGCTTGTCCGGACGGCAGGGCGAAGTGAAACACCGTATCGACGCCGGCCACGGCTCGGCGAACGAGCGCGTGCGAACTCAGGTCGCCGGGAATGATCTCGAGGCGACTTCGGATCGCGGCGAGGTTGTCGGGAGTTCCATGCGCGAAGTTGTCGACGACGCGGACTTTGTCCCCGCGATTCGCGAGCGCTTCGGCCAGGTGCGAGCCGAGAAACCCGGCTCCTCCCGCAATCAGACACACGGACATGAGCTCTCCGAACGACGGGCCATCACGACGATGCCCCGATCTTCAGGCTGGGGGCGGTGCCCACCGGTTCAATCATCCACGGTTCGACTTCGGCCGACACCGCTTGACGGAGGAATTGCACTTCGACGACGAGCCGGAGTTGCGATCCTTTGCGAATCAGCGTCCCTAGCAGGCCCCGCAACGGCCCGGCCACGATCTCGACGGCCTGACCCGGCACGAACCCCACGGCATGCTCGACCGGCACTTCGGCCGTCAACATGCGATAGACGCGACGCATATCGAGAATCAGCTGATCCTGGTCCGAAACGTCCAGGATTCGGCTAATGGTGTTCGATTCCAGGGCCGTGATCCGATCGTCCGGGTTGGCGAGCAGGAACAGGTAGCCGGGAAAGAACGCCAGATAGGACGAAAACGAGCGGCCGTTCTTTCGCCACGACTGGAATTCGAGCGGCAGATAGTACGGGACCGATCGGGCGTGCAGATGGCGGGCGAGGGCCTTTTCCATCTTGGACTTGGTGTAGACCACCGACCATTTCCGCCCCAGGTCTTTCGGGGCGTCGGTCAGCAAGTTGTCCGGAAAGCAGGCCGGTTCGGGCGCGAGAATCGGCATGAGGCTCTGTTGGGTCGGTACGAGTGCGAAACCAATCGGGAAGCGGCCGGGTGCGAATCGGGGTGCGGCCCGCCCTACCCTTGGCAAGGCCAGTGCCAATCGACGCGACTGGGCCAAAGATTCGTTGAAACCACTCGAATTGCCCTGGAATCCCGGAATCCGATTCCGCATCGACTCCTTTGGCGGGCCGGCCCGCCGTCGCCCCCATGTAAGCAAGTGTAAAGGGTTGACAGCGGTTCGCGTCTGTCCGCGAACCCCGTCGATTCCGCATAATCCCTGGTGAGGCCCTTGCACCGTCATTGTGGCGTCGGCAAGATGACTTTCGCCCCGCCGTCCAGGAACCCGGCCCATGGCTGAATACTCCCAGGCCAATAGCCCCCACAAGGTCACGACCCCCCTCGGGGCCGATGGCGTCTTGTTGATGGCTTTTTCGGGTAGCGAGTTCCTGTCCCGGCTGTTTCACTTCAGCCTCGATCTGCTCCGGCCCGCCGACAAGGGGCCGATCGAGTTCGACAAGGTGCTCGGCCAAAGCGCGACCATCGAAGTCGCCATGCCGGACGGCAAGAAGCGGTTCTTTCATGGGCTCGTCAATCGGCTCGCTCAAGGAAACAAGACGCAGCAGTCGACCGCCGATGCCGAGGTGTTCATCTCCTATCGCGCCGAGGTCGTTCCCCAGGCGTGGCTGCTCACGAAGAACACGCGCAGCCGCATCTTTCAGCACGTCACCGTTCCGGACATCTTGAAGAAGGTGCTGACCGGGCTGAAGGTCAAATACGATTTGCAAGGCAAGTACCAGCCGCGCGATTACTGCGTGCAGTACCGCGAATCGGACTTCGATTTCGCGGCGCGAATCATGGAGGAAGAAGGAATCTACTTCTACTTCAAGCATTCGGCCGACGGGCACGAAATGTTTGTCGGCGACATGCCGGCCAGCCACGCCGACGTGCCCGGCCCGAAGAAGATCATCTACGAAGACACGATGGGTGGCACGCGGCCGGAGCAACGCATCACGCAGTGGGACAAAGCCCAGGAGATTCGATCGGGCAAGGTCACGCTGTTCGATCACAACTTCGAATTGCCGCACAAACATCTGGAAGCCGACAAGACGATCGCCGCGACCGCGCAAGTTGGGACCGTGGCCCACAAACTTTCTTACGGCGATGTGCCGAAGCTCGAGCAATACGACTACCCCGGCGGCTACGCGGGCCGATTCGACGGAGTGAACAAAGGGGGCAGCGATCAGCCGGCCGAGTTGCAGAAGATCTTCGACGACAACAAGCGGACGGTCGATATCCGCATGCAGGCCGAAGCCGCCGGTGCGGTTCGCATCTATGGCTCGGGCACGGTGTCCCATCTGACCGCCGGGCACAAATTCACCCTCGATCGTCACTTCGACGCAAACGGCGACTACATCCTGACGTCGGTCCAACATACCGGCCGACTCGGCGTGAACTATCGATCCGGCGAGGGCATGGACTTTTCGTATTCGAACACGTTCGAGTGCTTCCCGGCCGCCGTGCCGTTCCGGCCCGAGCGCATCACGCGGCGCCCGACGGTGCACGGAGCCCAGACGGCCGTTGTCGTTGGCCCGGCCGGCGAGGAAATCTTCACCGACAAGTACGGCCGAATCAAAGTGCAGTTCCACTGGGACCGCGAAGGCAAGAACGACGCGGATAGCTCGTGCTGGCTCCGCGTCGGCACCCTGTGGGCCGGCAAAAACTGGGGCATGATCCACATCCCGCGGATCGGCCAGGAAGTCGTCGTCGATTTCCTCGAAGGCGACCCGAACGATCCGATCGTTGTCGGTAGCGTGTACAACGCCGAAATGATGCCCCCCTGGGACCTCCCCGCGAACAAGACACAGAGCGGCATCCAGACGCGCTCGAGCCCCAAGGGCTCTCCGGCGAACCACAACCAGATTCGCTTCGAGGATAAGAAGGGGGCCGAACAGGTCCACATCCACGCCGAGAAGAACCAGGACATCGAAGTCGAAAACGACGAGACCCACTGGGTCGGGCACGACCGCAAGAAGACGATCGACCACGATGAAACGACGCTCGTCAAACACGATCGAACGGAAACGGTCAACAACAACGAAACGATCACCATCGATGGGGATCGCAAGGAAACCGTTCACAAGACGGAAACGATCGTCATTGACGGCGACCGAACGGAGACCGTCCACTCGAACGAAAAGATCACGATCGACAAGAACCGGACGGAGTTGGTCACCGGGGACGAGAAAATCACGATCTCCGGTGGTCGAACCGAGAACGTGAGCAAGGAAGAGTCGATCACCATCGGCGGCGGGCGAACGGAGAACGTCTCGAAGGACGAAGGCATTACGATCGGTGGCGGCCGAACCGAATCCGTCGGCAAGGACGAGAAGATTTCGAT
>JANLUE010000024.1:0-4369 GCA_031363325.1 Gemmataceae bacterium | reverse complement strand
CTTCAAGGTTTCGGAGCACCGACCCAGTCTTCGCGTCGCGGATTTCTTGGCGCTCATCGTGGGACGAAACGGCGACATACAATCGGTGATCGAGAAACTGAACGGATGTGAGATTCGCGGTGCGATTCACTTTTGAGATGGGTTCGCCAGTCGAAACGTCCCAGGCCCAAATTTCTTCGCCAACAGTCTTTTCAACGAAAGCTCCAGTCACGAGCATTCGACCGTCCGGCGAGAGTCCAATGCCACTGTACTGTTTCTGGTGACCTCGCAAAGTGGCCACAGGTCGGCCGCTCTCGAGTTCCCAAACGGCAATGGGTGTGATGCCTTTTTCGATGTCAAACAATTCACAAGCGGCACGGCCATTGGCCGCGAAGGCGACGTGCGACCAACCGAATTTCGGAAGCGCATAAACTTCGTGGCCCGCGTCCAGGTCCCAAACGCCGGGCCAAAACTCGTGAGTGACGCGTGAAATCGCGAATCGACCGTTCGGCGCGAGTGCGAGTGGGCTACTCGGTTGCGAGACGGAGACTCCTTCGGCGTTGGTTCGAAACGCGATCGGTCCGATCTCCTTTCCGCTTGAGGCGTCCCACTGCACGAACGCCTCGTCGTCGACTGAGCGAAGAATCTTGTCGTCGGACGAAAATGCAAGCGTGTTCACCGCGCTTCGGTGCCCGCCGGCCGGTGAAATCAGCTTGCCGGACGGGCACTCCCAGACATCCAACACCGAACGCGAATGGGACCACGCCAACAACTGCCCGTCCGGTCGAAACCCCAAGCCATGAACCGGCAAAGGTCGAACGCACGTTCCGAGTCGGTCGCCGGTCGATGCGTCCCAAATTTGCACGGAGCCATCCAGGCCGGAGGCGGCGATTCGCTTGCCGTCGGGCGAATAGGTGAGATGATCGCCGACCGCGTTGCGGGCCACGATCGTTCGCTCGAGTCGCTTGGTCGCGATATTCCAGATTTGAATCACCCCATGATCGCCGATGGCCAGGCGAGTGCCGTCAACCGAGAACCGTACCGATTGAATCGTCGCGATGTCGGTCGCGAGCCGGTCCAGTTCTTTACCATTCGCCACGTCCCACAGTTGCAGCGATTGCTCATCTCGAACGTGGACTCTCCAAGTCGCGAGGAGTTTTCCGTTCGGTGCAAGCGTTCCATGAACGGCCTTGGCTTCCATCGGCCGAACAACCGCGATTTCGCGAAGCACCGCCGAGTCGAGAACGCGCACGGTATCCTCAGAACTGATCGCGACGCGATTGCCATCGGCGGAAAAATGCATGGAGGAGTCGGAGGTGACTTTCGAGTTCTTTCGAACAACTTTGCCGGACTCAACGTCCCACAGCAAAAGGCCTCGCGCGGAAATCGTGAAATACTGTTTGCCGTCGGGTGTGAGCGGGAATCGCGCGCCGCCGAGGTTGTTACACGGCGTCCGTACTGACCAGGCCGGTCGACCCGTGCGGAGGTCGATGGCCGACACACCCGATTCGTTGCCAGCGACGAGATACCTGCCATCGGGCGACAGCGCCGCTCGCGCGACATGGGCTCGAAACCGGTCCGTCCCCAGTCGAAGTCGTGCTCCGTCCGGCAACTTTTCTTCGGCCGGCGGGGCCTGGGCCACCAAGGTGCCCGCGAAGACGAGAGCCAGAACGATTCCACGCGAAGTCGAAAACATGTCGTTGGGCCTCTGGTATCGAGCTTCAGGTTGATAACAACCGTTGAACGCAATTCGACCCGATTCGTTGGCCAGCATCGAGGTGCCGGAGCGCGACCCCACCCTTCGGGCTCACCGCGAAGGGTCGCTATTTTCAGTAGTCTGGCAGATCCCCGGCCCACGAGCGGCGTGACAGATCAGGCAGTTTTCGGTTTGTCGCTGAAACGTTGGCCGACGATTCGGCTCCTGCTTCAGCGTGAAGAACACGGCCCCCAGTCTCGGGTCCGCCGTCGAAACTTCGAGGACTTCGCCGCTGCGGCAAGAGCCCACGTACACCCGATCGTTGAAGTGGATGGCTCGCGGCATGCGCGGCGAGATTCGGTCCGTTGCAGGCTCGTCTTCGAGAACACGAGCAACTGCGACTCCAAGACGATCAGCGGCGTCCTGGAGCGAATCCAGGGCCCGGCCCGCGTCGCGGTCAACGCGTACCGACCGTAAAGGTGAAGCGTCGCGGTGGCCCCGATGGGGTCACCGCTCAACGTAATTATTCCGCCGTCAGGTTCAGCAGGTACGAGTCGTATCCCTTCCGCGCCGTCGCTTCGTCGGCGTGGAACTTCTTCAGCTTCGCCTGCAGGTCGTCCATTTCTTTTTCCTGTTCTTCGAGCGTCTTCAGATAACGCTGGAACAACGGCGATTCCTTCGGCGTTTCGCGAAGATTGTCGCGGACGCGCTTCTGGTCTGTCGTGATTGTCTGAATGCGACGATCGGAGTCGGCAATCTCCTGAACCAAGGCGTCCCACTTCGACTTTATCTTGAGCGCGTCCCGGAGTTTCTCCTTCAACGATTCCGTGGCTTCCTTGAGGCTGATGAAGTAGCGGATCGTGTCGTCCGCGCTGTTCGTGAGTTGCAAACGAGTTTCGAGTGGCCGTTCCTCGACGATCGTGTAGCTCAGGTCGTTTTTCGCGGGCACGGACAGCTCGAACCGGTGCACGTCGACCGCTTCTTCCTTCGGTTTGTTCGAGCCAACGAATGAATAACCTTCACCCTTGCGATTCGGAAGTTCGATGAGCAGGGTTCGATCCGTCGCGGAGCGATTCGAGACGGTGAAGGTTCGCTCCTCGCGTTCAGTCGTCGCCGTGTAGACGATCCCCTTCGCGGCCCGGACCTTCGTGATTCGCGACGTTCCGCCGTCCCACTTCGCGGACACTTCGGTGCCGAGGTCGATCGCGTAGCCGATCAACCGTTCCTCGTCCGGCTGCAAGTCAAGGACACGCGTGTCGCCGGCATAGACCGAGCCTTCGTAGACGGTCACCGGCCCCTGCGATAGGGGTGTGCCGGTCGTGTTTTTGAAGCGCAACCCCAGAAGGGGGTGCTTCGGATGGACGACGGGGTTGTAGATGGAGACGCGGGCGCTCTCGACTTCCTTGTTGACAATCGGTAACAAAGCGGACTTCTGCCGGGCGAGGTCGACGGGTCGATCGATCACATGCTGGTAATAGTCGCCCAGCGCCGACGCGGTCGCGACCGACTGCACGCTCTTGCCGAGATCGAGTCCCGCCCGCAGACCGCTGCGAACCGACTCCGCGTATTGCCGAGCCTTTTCCTTGTCGTAAACGCTGAGGGCCTGGAAATAGTCCTTGACGACGATTCGGTAACGATCCGGGAGTTCCTTGACGAGTTGATCGATCGAATGCGTACGCTCGGCCTCCGGCATCGAACCCCATTTTTCGGCGAGCTCAGAGAGTTTGCGTTCCGAGACCACGCCTCGCCCCGCTCCGGACATGATCGCCGAATCAGGGGGAACGGACTGACGCGCATTGTGAAGCTTCTGCTCTTTTTTCAGCGAGCCACCATAAGTCGGCGGGCGCAAGCTCGCAAACAGGTCGGGCTCGATTGTCGGGCGACCCACGTACAACGGGTTGTACAAGTCCATCTTGAACGAAATGGGCCGGCCCGAAATCAGGGCCATCGTGACTTTCGACCAGTCCTCGTCCGTCGAGTTTTCGACGACTGCCCAGCCCTGCAAGTACGGCTTGCCCTTCTCGTTCAACACCAGCCGATAGCTCGTCTTCCAGATCGGGTTTTCGATCACGTAGCCGACTTCAACTTTGCGCTTGCCTTCGCCCGCGAAGTGCAGACTCACGGCCTTCTTCTGCGAATCGTGCGAGAGAGCCAATGTCTCCAGTGCGCGTCGCATTTCGTTTTCGATGACGGGGTTCACGAACCGCAAGCGTTGCACGTCGCCGAGCTTTACGGCGCGCACGCCCTCGGAACACCACAGGTTCAGAATCGCGACCGACACCGTGCCGTCCTTCGCGGGCTGCTGTTGTTGCTCGACCGCGATGATCTTGCCCGTTAGCGAGCCCGGCTGGATGGCGGTGTTTGCAAGCGTGACTTCGACGGCCTCGCCACGCGCCTGCGTCAGAATTCCGGCCAACGTGGGGCTGTTATTCAGGTTGATCGCGAATGATTGCAAT
Organism: Gemmataceae bacterium; assembly: GCA_031363325.1. Taxonomy (GTDB): domain Bacteria; phylum Planctomycetota; class Planctomycetia; order Gemmatales; family Gemmataceae; genus SIAJ01. The sequence continues at coordinate 238 of JANLUE010000024.1, read as the reverse complement.
GTGCGATCGATCGGGTCGTGCGAATCGTACGTGACAGCGGAAACACGGCCATTTGCCGAGAGATCGCGGAGCGTCAGCGACTTGATGAGGTCGTTGATGTCCTGCTCGGGGAAGATCAGATCAACCCGGGCATCGTTTTCGACCTGGCCGCTACGCGTGAAATGCCCGACGCCGGAGTTGAACAGGATGACCTGCGTGACGGGCAGCGTCACGGCCGGCTGCAAATCGACGGGCTTGA
>JANLUE010000003.1:0-4093 GCA_031363325.1 Gemmataceae bacterium | reverse complement strand
CCGGCGCCGAGGGCAGCACGCTGCGCTACGAGTTCAGCCGGTCCGGCTAGAGCTTCTTGCGCATCTTCTGGTGCAGGATGCCGGCGTCGTCGTAGACCTTGCCTTCGGCGGTGAAGCCCGCCTCGCGGTAGAACTCCGCCGCCCGCAGCTGGGCCGACAGGATCACTTCCTTGTGGCCGCGCTTGCGCGCCTCGTTGATCAGCGCCTCGAGGATCTCCGCGCCGATGCCCCGCCGGCGCCATTCCACCACCACCGCCATGCGGCCGATGTGGCCGTCGGGCAGCAGCCGCCCCGTGCCGATGGCCTTGCCCTCCACGTCGTAGGCGACGGCATGGACGCAGCCCGCGTCCAGGTCATCCAGCTCGATGCCGACATACTCCAAGCGCGTCGCCCAGCGAAGCGAGCAGATCGGCTACGACTTGACGCTCGTGGCCGAGCTGAACTTGAACGACATCAAGGGCGAAGCGGCCCCGTCGCTCGACGCCTGGAGCACGGCCGCCGCGTTGACGGCCGTCACCGAGCGACTCGAGTACATGGTCGCCGTCCGGCCGACGTTCCACAACCCGGCGCTCCTGGCGAAACAGGCCGCGAACATCGACCACATCGGCGGGGGTGGGCGACTGTCGCTCAACGTCGTCTCGAGTTGGTGGCGCGACGAGGCCACCAAGTACGGCATCCCGTTCGAACAACACGACGACCGATATGCACGAACGGCCGAGTGGCTCGAAGTCGTCGACAATTTGTGGAAACGCGACGGCTACGATTTCGACGGCATGTTCTACACGGTGCGTGAATCAATCCTGCAGCCGAAGCCCCTGTCGAAGCCCAGGCCGACGATCTACGCCGGCGGCGAATCGGAGGCGGCCAAGAACCTCATCGCCCGGACGTGCGACGCCTATGTGATGCACGGCGACCCGCCCGAACGAATCCGCGCCAAGATCGCCGACATGTCGGCCCGCCGCGATCACCTGGGCTTGCCGCCGATGATCTACGGCGTCGCGGCGTATTCGATCGTTCGCAATACCGAAGCGGAAGCGTTGACCGAACAGGCGCGAATCACGGACGTGAAGCAATCGGCGGCCGGCTATCACAACTATCAACAATGGCTGGCCGGCACGCAACTCGAACAACGCGTGTCGCTCGAAGAGTATTCGGTTAGCAATCGGGGGTTGCGTTCCGGGCTCGTCGGCACGCCAAGCCAGGTGGCCGACCGCGTCGCCGGATTCGAAGCGGCCGGCGTGAATCTGTTATTGTTGCAATGCAGCCCGCAACTCGAAGAGATGGAGCGCTTCGCGGACACGGTGATTCGACAGGTGAGGTGACCGGTTTTGTGGGACAGGTTTCCAACCGGTTGAAAACCTGTCCTACGGAACCTCGTGGTCGTCGACGAAGGCCTACTTCTTATCAGCATCCTTGGCGAAGGCCGACAGGTCCGCGCCTTTGATCGCGGCCGCGAGTAGGTCCGGTAGGCGCTCGGGTGTGCAGCCGAAACAGGGCATTCCCATCGACGCGAGTTTCTTGGCCAGCGCTTCGTTGTAGGCCGGCTTCCCCTGGTCGCCGATCGCCAGCAGGCAAATCGCTTTGATACCGCTCTCCAAAAGCTCTTCCATTTTGCGGACGAAACGCGCTTCGTTCGGGCTCGTGTCGTAGAGATCGGCGATCAAGATATACAACGTCTTTTCGGGCGTATGCATGAAGCGTTCGCAGTAACTGGTCGCCATCCAGTAGTCCTCCGCGCCGCTGAGCTGGATGCCGAACAGCAGATCGACCGGGTCGGAACACAGCTCGGACAAATCGACGACCTCCTCGTGGTTGAAGGCCACCACGCGCGTTTCGACGGCGGGGATCGAGGCGAGGATCGCCCCCATGACCCCGCCGTAAATCAGCGAGCCGTGCATCGAACCCGATTGATCCATTGCGATGATGATGTTCCATTGGTTCTGCCGATTCTGCCGGCTAAAAAACGACATTTCCGAAGGCACGATCGTGTTGAGTTCGGGCAGGTAGTTCTTGAGGTTGCGGCGAATCGTGCGCGGCCAATCCAGGTTCGGCAAACTCCGGCATGGACTGTGGCGGTTGCGGTTGAGCGCTCCGCGGATCGCCTGTGCGAATTGATCCTGCAGCCTCTTTTTGATTTCCTCGACGACCTTGCGGACGACTTCGCGGGCCGCCTCCTTCGCCTTTTCGGGAACGAGGTTCTTCAGAGTCAACAAGGTCGCCGCCAGATCGAGCGACGGTTCGACGTTGCACAATAGTTCCGGCTCGAACAGTAGCTCTTTCATGCCGCGCCGCTCGATCGCATCCGTCTGGATCAGAACCACGACATCTTTGGGAAAGAACGTGCGGATTTGATGCAACCACCGGGCGATCTTCGGCGCGACCCGTCCTTTCGCCGCTCCGCCGTGCGTACGCGTTCGCGATCGTTCCTCCCATTCGCCCCGGCTGAGTTCGTTGCTGTCGTCGTAAATCGCTTCGAGGGCTTCGTCCATTTCGGCCATGTCGCCCGTCAGCATGCACGGGCGCCCACTGCAGGATTCGAGCGACTCCTGGGCGCCCTTGCCGAGAATCAAACGCCAGCGTAGGAGTTGTTCCGGATCGGGCGCGGAGGCCATACGAGACTCCAAAGGTTTGGGATAGCCTACGGCCGAATGGATGATTCGTCGGTGGGCCGACTGTGCGTGGCTCGTGCATCGCGACCTGAAGGCGGCGAACATCCTCGTCGATCCGCATGGGCCGACTCGTGCCGCGGCAAATTGACCGAAGCGAAAATCGCCCGGAACGCACGCCGCAAGCGGCCGCTCGCGGGATTTGGGAAAATCCGTCCCGCCCTGTTTCGATCCCGCCGAGTTGTGGCACTTGAAGATGGGCCGGGACCGCCGATCGTCGGCGGACGGCCCAAAACTTCAGGGCCGCCATGAAACTCTTCGTCAACGAACTCGACTCGCGCCTCGTGCCAGCCACCCTCTGGGGGGTCGATGCCGCCAACCATCTGGTCTCGTTCCAGGCGAACGCGCCGACGAGCCTGCTCTCCGATCAAGCGATCTCCGGCCTCCAGGCCAACGAAACGATTTCCGCCATCGCCGTTCGACCGCAGACGGGCGGATTCTATGCTCTCGGCATCGTGGACGACGGGGCGACTCGCACGGGGCGACTGTACACAATCAACCCCGGCTCGGCCGTCGCCACGCCCGTGAACAACTCTCCGTTCAGCACCACGCTCGCGGACACGAGCAATTGGGGAATGAGTTCCTCGCCGTATTCCGACTTCGTTCAGATCACGAATTCGCTCGACGACAATCTGGCCGTCAAGATCGACGGATCGTCCATGTTCGCCGCTTCGCCTCTGGATCAGGACGCAAGCAACGAAGCCATTTCGGCGATCGCGTTCGACCAGACGGTCGGCGGCGAGTTTTCGTCGATGTACGGATACAACTACACGACGGATGAATTGATCTACGTCGGCAGCATCACGGGTCAGGGCTACACGGTCGCGTCGGGCAAGGTCTTCCCCGTCGCGCACGCCACGCTCAACAACTCGAACTTTACTTCCCTCGGCCAGGTGGGAACCGAGTTCGCGATCGGCGGCGATTATGGCGAGCCCGAACGGGCCTTCCTCACCACGCTGAACGGTGGCAAGACCCACCTCTTCTCGATCGACCTGAAGACGGCCGCCATGACCGATCTCGGACTCATCGGCGACGGCACGCGGGCGCTCGGTGGCATGGCCGTCAATAGCGTCGGTGCCAAGCCGACGATCGCGGCCAACGGCAAGTCGGCGACCTGGGTCGATCCGGATGGCGACATCGTGACGCTGACCGTCAGCAAGGGAACGCTCGCGCCCGAACTGTTCCGGATGTTGCCGGCCGCGAAGGGCTCGGTTCTCTCGAAGCTCGAATTGATTGGCAACTTCGAGGGGGCCAACATCACGGTGACGGCGAAGCCCGGCCCGACCGGCGGCGACGGCCTCGCGACGATCGGGAAGATTTCGGCGAGCGGCGTCGATCTGGGCGCGTTGAAAGTAGTCGGCGATCTCCAGGTGATCGAGGCCGGCAACCCGAACCACGTCGGCCCGGCGCTCGCTTCGCTCAACGGC
>JANLUE010001519.1:0-6414 GCA_031363325.1 Gemmataceae bacterium | reverse complement strand
ACGATTCGTGAACGCCGTCCGAACCACAATTGGCCTGGTTGCTTTCGCCGCGTACGTGGCCCTGGCCTGGGTCGCGTCGGCCGGGCGCGGGGCGGACGACGAGAAGTCGGCCAAGAGTGACGGCATCAAACGCGGCGAGGCGGGGCCGGCGCGAGCGGCCCTGGGGTCCGCGAGTTGTTCGGGGACCGGATGTCATGGCGGGCCAGTTCGTGGCGACGTGCCTCGGTCGCACTGGGGCGACGATCTCGACCGTTGGAAGTCGAGCTACACCGTTTGGCGGCTGTACGACCCGCATGCGCAGGCGTTCGCGGTTCTGACGAACGATCTCTCGAAGAAGATCGGCGAGAAGCTCGGCATCCCCGATGTGTCGACGCACGACCGCTGCCTCGCGTGCCATTCCAACCCGACACTGGTGCACAGCGAGTCGGCCAGGCCCCTGCGCGCCGAGGGAGTTGGTTGCGAGTCGTGTCACGGGAACGCGGCTGACTACGTCACTTCGCACCTCGGCTGGATGGCCGGCGCGGGACACAACGCGAAGCTGGACCCGGCCGGGATGACGCGCCTCAACGACGCGGCCGTTCGTGCCGAGACCTGCGCCAAGTGCCACGTCGGCGCGCCGGCGGAAGGCGACGCGCCGATGCGGGACATGAACCACGACATGATCGCGGCCGGTCATCCGCGCTTGAACTTCGACTATGCAACCTATCTTCGGGCCTTGCCGCCGCACTGGACGGAGAAGGATCGCGAGCGGGACCGCGCACCGGCCCACCCCATTTCGGAGCTCGCCCGGCACTGGCTCGTTGGTCGGTCGGCGGCGACAGCGGCCTCGCTCGATTTGCTCGCCGACCGGGCCAACCGCACGTGGCCGGAACTCTCGGAGTTCGATTGCTACGCGTGCCATCACGACCTGCAGCCGGACGGCTGGCGGAAACAGCCGGGGCACGTGCTCGGCCGAAAGCCCGGCTCGTTGCGCTGGAACGAACCGGCCCTGTGGTCGGCGACGAATGGGCCCAACCTGACGGAACTTCGCGACTTGATCCATCGCGCGCCGGGTTCAACGGACTTGCCCACGAAGGCGCGAAAACTCGCCGAGCAATGGCGCGAACATTCAGCGGCGCTCGCGGTCGGACCAGTCGATTCGCGGTTGCTGGCCGGTGAAATGGGGAAGCAGAACATCGCCACCTGGGACGACGCTTGCCAGGCCTACTACGCTCTGCGGGCGATCGACGTGTCTCGCGGCGTCGCGGAGTCGGCGGAACTCATCGAGTTGCGGGCCGCGCTCGCGTTACCGCGCAAGCGCGGGAAAACTGAATTCAACAGCCCGGCCGATTTTACTCCGGAACGCTTGCCGGTGCTGTTCCGCGCTTGGTTCGCCGCTCGGGCGAAGTAAATTCGCTTCAACTCGTCAAGAATTTGTCCACGTCGGCCTGGGTGATCAGTCGGCCGGGCTTGTTCAACTTCACGCTCAGCCAGCTCAGAACGGGCGGGGTGAACGGCAATTTGCCGGCCTTCACGAGAGTCGAGAGCCGGGTGTCGCGTCGACCGCGCTCGGCCCGCTTCAGGTGCCCGTTCTCGATCCGCGATTCCTGCTGACCGGCCAAGATGCGATCCTTCCGCTTGCGACGAATACCCATGACCCACCTGATTCAATGGCCCGAATTGCGAAACGGCCATGATAGCGGCCCGACCGATCGGCGGCCAGCTATAACATCCCGATGACTCCGACCCCGGCCGAGAAACTGGCGGCGTTCGTCGATGGCCTGCGTAGCACCGGCTTGCTGCCGGCGGGCGATCTCGAGTCGCTGGCCAGCGCCGCCGCCCGGCCGGGGGCGAACGGCGAGGCCCTGGCCCGCGACCTCGTTCGCCGCGACTTGCTGACCCCCTACCAGGCCCGCAAGGTCTGGAAGGGCCAGGGCGCGGACCTCCTGTTGAATCAATATGTGTTGATGGACAAGCTCGGCGAAGGCGGCATGGGCGAAGTGTTCCGGGCCCGGCACTTGCGGCTCGGTCGCGATGTCGCCCTCAAGGTCATGCGCCGGGAACGGCTCGCGAACCCGGAGGCGGTCAGGCGATTTCGCCGCGAGATTCGCGCGGCCGCCGCCCTCGCTCACGAAAACGTCGTGATGGCGTACGACGCCGATCAGTCCGGCGACGTTCACTTCTTCGCCATGGAATATGTGGCCGGCACGAACCTCGATCACCACGTGCGCGCGAACGGCCCCCTCCCGTTGTCCGAAGCGGCCGACTACATTCGCCAGATCGCGCTCGGGCTTCAGCACGCCCACGAAAAAGGCCTGATCCACCGGGACATCAAGCCATCGAATCTCCTGCTGAGCACCACCGGCGAAGTCAAAATCTCGGACCTGGGGCTCGTTCGAGTTGATGATTCGGACACCGGACCAGTCAGTCGCATCACCAAGGAAGGATTGACGGTCGGGACGCCGGACTTTGTGGCCCCCGAGCAGGCTCGCAATCCGCACGCGGCCGACATCCGGGCGGACGTCTACTCGCTGGGCTGCACGTTCTACTTCCTCTTATCGGGCCGAGTTCCGTACCCCGATGGGACGGCCACCGAAAAGATGTTGCAACATGCTCGCGAGCCATTCCCGACGCTGGAGCGCACGGACCTGCCGGTCGAAGTACATTCAATTCTGGCGCGCATGACCGCGAAGAAACCCGAGCAGCGTTACGCTCAGCCGGCCGAGGTTGCCGAAGCGCTGGCGACGCACATTCCCAAAGTGACCCCGCCACCACTTCCCGCGTTGCCGGTGGTCGCCACCGACGAGCCACTCACCGACGACCAATTGCCCGCGACCCGCGAACACGAAACGGACAGTCGGTTCGCGCTGCCGTCGTCGGCGGGCTCGGCGAAGCCCAAGGCCAGGAAGGGCTGTTTGCCATTGGTGATCGCCGGGCTGGCGATCGCGATCGTTGGGCTGATGAAGCTCTTGGCCTGAGTGCGCGTGACGCGGCCAACGTTTTCACCAGCCGAGTGCGGAGCGCGGGGGCCTGAAAGCGGTACAATGCTCGAATATGAAACCCCCTCTCAAGCCGGCCCGCGTTGAACTTCGCGTGATTGCGGGCACCTTGCGTGGCCGAAAGATTCCGGCCGTTGTGAATGAAGCGCTGCGACCGACCCCGCAGATGGTCCGCGAGGCGTTGTTCAGCATCCTGGGCAACGCGGTCCCCGGTCGGCCGTTCTTCGATCTGTTCGCCGGCACGGGCGTTCACGGCATGGAAGCGATTAGCCGGGGGGCTCCGGAAGCGGTGCTCATCGAGGCCGACGGCAAACTGGCGACCGCGATCGACAAGCACGTGAAGCGATTCGGCATCGAGAAACAGGCCACGGTTTTGAAGGCCGACGTGTATCGTTGGGCCGAGCGCTGGTTCGTGCCGGCCGGCCCGGTCAACGTTTTCCTGAGCCCACCGTTCGCCGATCTGACCGAGCGCTACGATGCGTTCCTGAAACTGATCGACATCCTCGCCGCGAAAATGGCCCCCGAGTCGTGCCTGTGCATCCAGGCCGAGGATGGCTACCCGACCGAACGCCTACCAGGCACCGATTGGGACGTGCGGACCTATGGACGAAATGTACTCGCCATCTGGGTGAAGCCGGATGGGGTGGCCACGGATTCAGTTCCTCAAGAAATCGCCACGGATTATCAAGGATAAAACACGGATAGGAGACATCGGGACGCTCTCGTGTTCGCGTTGATTCGAGGTGCGGATTTCAAGAATCCGTGGCGAGGCACTCAAAGTTCGTCGCGGAGATTCACCGATCAAACACGCATTGGAAATGTCCTGATTTCTCTTATCCGTGTTTCATCCGTGTCGATCCGCGGCGCAGTTCCAAATAGGTCGCCTCTGCTGTGGCGAGACTTCAGACCGAGACACCCTGCAAATGGAACGCGGCGTTGAGGGTCGAGACGGCGGTCTTGCCCGCCTCGCGCTGGACGATCGAGATGCCGCGAGCCGGCTGGGGTCACGGATTCAGTTCCCCCAAAATCGCCACTGATGTGGTCCCCAGGGCGGGTCGCGGAGGCGGTTCGGGTTGGGGTCACGTCAATCGGGGCTCAACCCGGGGAGCGTTAACTCCTCGGGTTCAACGTTGACGCCGCCCAATCCACTTGAACCTCTTTTATCCATTCGCTCTTTCGGGCATTGATATGCTCGGCAATGTCCGTGACGCGGCGGAACTCGCATACTGGCAATCCCCGACTCGATTGTTCGAGGCTTGCCGTGCGCCACCTTTCGTTGCTCGCCGTCACGATGTTCGCTTGCCATTCGTCGGCCGCCGAGCCGTTGGTGGGCGAGGGCGAGGCGATGATTCAGGCGTACTTCCAGCGGCAGGCGAAGGAGATCGCGGCCGGCGAGTTCCGCGACATCAAGACGCGGGCCGACTGGGAGAAGGCCCGGCCCGAGTTGCGGCGACAACTCCTCGACATGCTCGGCCTCTGGCCGATGCCCGCTCGGACCGATCTGAAAGCGACGATCACAGGAACAATCGTCCGGCCGAAATTCACCATCGAGAAAATCCATTTCCAATCCCGACCGGGACTGTATGTGACGGGCAACCTCTATTTGCCCAAGCCCGCGCCGAAGGCCGCCCCGACGATCCTCTACCTCTGCGGGCACGGCAACGTCGTGAAGGACGGCGTCTCGTACGGCAGCAAGGTTCACTATCAACATCACCCGGCCTGGTTCGCCGAACACGGCTACGTCGCGTTGGTCATCGATACGCTGCAACTTTCGGAAATCCCCGGCATTCATCATGGCACGTATCGCGAGGGAATGTGGCGGTGGCATGCGCTCGGCTACACGCCGGCCGGCGTCGAATGTTGGAACGCGATGCGGGCCATCGACTATCTTGAAACTCGGCCCGAGGTCGACCCGAAGCGGATCGGCGTGACCGGTCGATCGGGCGGCGGGGCCTATTCGTGGTGGATCGCCGCGACCGACGAACGCGTCCGCTGTGCCGTTCCGGTCGCGGGCATCGCGGATCTCCAATCGCATCTCAACGAAGGTTACCCCGGCCGACTGGAGAAGGGCGTCATCGCCGGCCACTGTGATTGCATGTTCATGGTGAACACCTATCGCTGGGACTTCGCGACCGTGGCCGCCCTGATCGCGCCGCGGCCGTTGTTGCTCGGCAACTCGGACGAGGACGACATCTTCCCGGTGCCCGGCTATCGCCGCATCGCCGACAAGGTTCGCAAGATTTACGACCTATACGGCGTGGGCGACAACTTCGCGTTACTCGAAACGAAAGGCAAACACGTCGACACGCTGGAACTCCGGGCCGGCGCGTTCCGCTGGATGAACCGCTGGCTCAAGATCGACCCGATGGCCGACGTGAGCGAGAGTCCGTTCGAGCGCTTCGAGCCGCAGTTGTTGAAAGTCTTCGAGCGAACGCCGGCCGACGCGCTGAACGCGAAGATTCAGGACTATTTCATTCGCCCGGCGAACATCGAACAGCCGCGCTCGCCGGAAGTTATCAAAGGTTGGTGGCCCGGCGAACGCGAGAAACTTCTGGCGGCGTTGAAGGAAAAAGTCTTTCGCGGTTGGCCGACCAATCCGCCGGCGCTCGATGTCAAGCCGACCGGCGACGCGACGCATGATGGCATCCGACTCCGAGCCTGGGACTTCGCGAGCGAAGAGGGCGTGCCGCTTCGCCTGTTGCTGATGTCGGCCGGCACGGCCGCGCCCAAATCCATCGTGCTGAATGTGCTCGATGATCCAGGCTGGGCGGAATGGCGGACGGACCTCGGGCCGGCGTTCGCGCCGATCCTGGGGCCGACCGGCAAGCGCGACGAGGCACGCTTCCAACAGAATCGCCTCGTGATGGAAAAGGGCCTGGCGTTCGCGGCGATTTGCCCGCGTGGCATCGGGCCAACGAAGTGGGCGGAGCCCGGTTCGCCCAGCGATATTCAAATTCGTCGCCGCTTCGCCCTGATCGGCCAGACGCTCGACGGCCAGCGCGTCTGGGACGTGCGGCGGGCGATTCAGGCGCTGAAGTCGATCCCCGATCTCAACGTGCCGCTCACGTTGCACGGACATGGCGAGATGGCCGGCCTCGCGACTTACGCGGCCATTTTCGAACCGGCCGTGAATGAACTGGACCTGTGGCATCCGACCACTCCGATCCTATTGAACTCCCGCCGGCATCTCGAATTTCCACAAGCGATCGCCCTGGCCGGACCACGACCGATTCGCCTGTTCGTCGCGGACGACGCGTCGGCCAAAGCCTGGGATTGGCCGGTGGAACTGCAGAGATCGCTCGGCGTCGGCGGACTGAGGGTGCGAGTCGTTGGGGATTGATCAGGAGACAATCATCGAACGGCACCTTGCTCGCATCGGGACCGCCGTTCACGGCGGTTTCGGCGAAGCCGTATTCGGCCCGCCGTTTACGGCGGG
>JANLUE010001442.1:0-1569 GCA_031363325.1 Gemmataceae bacterium | reverse complement strand
CCACAACGAGTTCCTACTCGCCGAACGAGCGGGCCATCCCGCCGATGCGGAGTTGTTTCTCGGGCGTTTCCCCGAGCACAGTCAAACTCTTCGCTTGCAGATTGAACTTCACCAGGCGCTGTTGCCATCGGCCGACGGCATTCACACCACCGTCTCACTCGCGCCCGCCGAAGCGGACGCTACGCTCGCCCGCGCGGACGACACCGCTTACGTTCCGATGGGCGAACAATTCGGCGAATACGAATTGATGGAATTGATTGCCCGCGGAGGCATGGGCGTTGTTTACAAGGCCCGGCAACGCAAACTCGACCGTCTCGTCGCGCTGAAAATGATACTGGCCGGCCAATTGGCCACGACGGGGGCGGTCGACCGATTTCGCACCGAAGCCCAGTCCGCCGCTCGACTGAATCATCCGGCCATCGTCCCCGTGTTTGAAATCGGTGAAATTGAGGGCCAACACTATTTCACAATGGCATTCGTTGAGGGCCGCAGCCTCGCGGACCTTCTCCGCGATGGGCCGATCCGATCGATGGAAGCGGCCCGCCTCGTTCACGAGTTGTGTGCGGCCATCGCCTACGCCCACGATCACGGCATCGTGCATCGGGACTTAAAGCCGGCGAACGTAATACTCGATGGCCAAGGGCATCCGAAGCTCACGGACTTTGGCCTCGCCAAGCGAACCTTCGACGCCAACGAAATGACGGGCACAGGGGAGATCCTTGGCACGCCCGCGTACATGTCGCCGGAGCAGGCCGCGGGCGGCGGGTCCGAAATCGGCCCTCTGGCGGACGTTTACGGTCTGGGTGCCCTCTTGTTCGCGCTGACGACGGGTCGTCCGCCCTTCCAGGCGGCCACGCCGCTCGAGACGATCCAACACGTCGCCTCCGTGGACCCGCCGCGGCCGCGGTCGCTCAACCCCGGCATTCCCCGCGATCTGGAAACGATCTGCCTGAAGTGCCTCGAAAAGTCGCCGGCCAAGCGGTATCCCGGCGCGACGGCGATCGCCACGGACCTCGATCGGTTCCTGAATGGAATGCCGATCTTAGCGAGGCCAGTTGGGGCGATCGAAAAAGCCTATCGCTGGTATCGCCGTCGCCCGGTCGTTGGCTCAATGGCGATCGCGATGTTTCTTCTGCTCACCGCCATCCCGATCTTGCTTGCTGCTCTGTGGAGCGAAGCCGAGGCCCGGGCCAAAGCGGCGGCCGCCGGCCGCGTCAAGGAAGTGGAGGCCCGACAGAAAACTGAGGCCGCGCTTTTTGAGGCCTATGTCAAGGAAGCCGCCGCCACACGGTCGTCGCCCAAGGTCGGCCGGCGATTTCAGGCCATCGAGCGAATCATCGCCGCCCGCGATCTCGCCGACACTCTCGCACTCTCCCCAAAGGAATACACGCGCTTGCGGTCCGAAGCGATCAGCGCTTTGTCTCTGGTGGACATTCGCGCGACGACATCGGCTCCCGGCTGGAGATTAGCGTGGAACGGCGAACCCTTGCATTACATGGAAGTCGGGGACTCTTACTATGAGTGGTCCCCCCAAGGCGACTTGCTCGTCCAGCGGGCGGGCGGCGCCGG
>JANLUE010001391.1:0-4461 GCA_031363325.1 Gemmataceae bacterium | reverse complement strand
GGAGCGCAACACGTTGGCAACGCGTGGACGTATCTGATCGCCTGGCTGTCGGCTCGATCGCGCGGCGCGGAAGTTCGCTTGCGAATCGAGGACATCGATTCGCCGCGGATCAAGGCCGGGGCGGCCGATTCGATTCTGGACGATTTGCGTTGGCTCGGCCTCGACTGGGACGGCAAGCCGACGGTCCAGACGAATCGACTGGCACTGTACGAGGCCGCGCTGGCGGAGCTCCGGGCCCGCGACCTGGTCTATCCCTGCACGTGTACCCGGTCCGATGTCGCCCTGGCCGCGAGCGCGCCGCACGCCGATCAGGAGGGGCCTGCTTATCCAGGAACGTGTTCGCATCGCCAGGCGGCCGACGCCGATTCGCTGGAACGGCCCTATTCGTGGCGATTTCGATTGACCAACGTAGCGGCATTCGTTGATGGGTACCGGGGGTCGATTCAACTGACCCGCGAGCAACTGGGTGGCGACTTCGTCGTCTGGAAGTCGGCCGGCACGCCGGCGTATCAGTTGGCGGTCGTCGTTGACGACGCGGAAATGGGAATCAGCGAAGTCGTCCGCGGCGACGACTTGATTCCTTCGACGCCGCGACAGATTCTGCTTTACGAAGCGTTCGGCCAAAACCCGCCGCGGTTCGTCCACGTGCCTCTGGTTGTCGGGTCCGATGGCCGCCGACTGGCCAAGCGCCACGGCGACACACGCCTCGCGTCGCTCCGCGACCACGGCGTTCGGGCCGAAGCGCTGATCGGCCTGCTCGCCTGGTCGTGCGCTTGGATCGCCGAGCCGCGCGACATCGCCGCTCGAGAACTGTTGCCGTCGTTCCGACTCGACTCGATCCCGCGCGAGCCCTTCGTGCTGGCGGCAGAACACCTGCGTCGCATCGGCTACGAGCCGTGACCGCATACGGGGACCGAAGAACGGTCCTACACTGGGTTCATGAGAATTCTGCTGGTGTCGGACCTCCACGCCAATCGGGCGGCCATCGAGGCCATTCGGGAAGAGTGCGATGCCTGCCTGTTCCTCGGCGACGCGGTCGACTACGGCCTCGATTGCGGGGCGTGCGTCGATTGGGTCCGCGAACGGGCCAACTTTGGCGTCCGGGGCAATCACGATCACGGCGTCGCCCAAAAAGTCTATCTGCAGGGGGCGACCGGTTTCCGCTACCTCACGGGCGTGACGCGGCCGATCACGATCGATACGCTCGACGAATCGCAGCGCCGCTTCCTGGCCGACCTGCCGACGACCCGGATGCTCACGCTTGGCGGCAAGCGCTTCTTCCTGGTCCACGCCACGCCCCGCGACCCGATGGACGAATACGCCCCGCCCGACGTGGACTTCTGGAAGCGGCGGCTCGAAGGGATCGAGGCCGACTACGTGTGCGTCGGCCATACCCACGTGCAATTCATTCTGCAGGTCGGAAACACGACGGTGATTAACCCCGGTAGCGTCGGCCTGCCGCGCGACGGCGACCCACGCGCCGGCTACGCCGTGATCTCCGACGAAGGCCCGACGCTCAAGCGAATCGACTACCCGATCGAGGAAACGGTCGCGACCATCCAGGCGTCGAACCTGCCCGAGGGCGCGAAGCACATGTTGTCCGAAGTCCTGCGCACCGGGCGACTCGAACGTCGGAACGGCAATGGCAACGGCAAGCCGGGGAACGGCCACGCAAGTTCGCCGACCTGATTTTCCGTGGTGCCGAAGCCATGTCGTCGACCTGGGGCGACCAAGTTGGCATTCTCTCGGCGATGCGCGTACGCCCACCAAGCCGTACCGCCGACGTAACCGAACTGCCCATCTCCAGGTCGCTCGATATACCTTGGACAGGCATCGACGACCGGGAGTTTCACATGCGCCAACTTCGATGGATCGTTCCGCTTCTCTGCGCGACCCCCGCCCTGGCCGACGATTGGCCGCAGTGGCTCGGCCCGAAGCGCGATAGCGTCTGGAACGAAACGGGGATCGTCGATTCGTTTCCACCCGAAGGGCCGAAGGTGCTTTGGCGGAGCAAGGTGGCTGGCGGGTTCGCGGGGCCGTCGGTCGCGGGCGGCAAGGTTTTCGTGGCCGACTACCTTTCGGACGTCGATCCCAAGACCGAGGTCTACGACCGCACCAACTTCAAAGGCAAAGAACGACTGCACTGCCTCAATGCCAAGACGGGCGAATCCGTCTGGAAATACGAATACGACTGCAATTACACGGTCTCGTTCCCGAGCGGCCCGCGCTGCACGCCAACCGTTCAGGACGGCAAAGTGTATTTTCTCGGGGCCGAAGGCAACCTGGCGTGCCTTGATGTCGCGACCGGCAAGCCGATCTGGACGAAGGACTTCAAGAAGGACTACGGCGCGAAGACCGCCCTCTGGGGGTACTGCAGCCATCCACTTGTCGTTGGCAACAAGTTATTCTGCGTGGTTGGCGGCGAAGGGAGCACGGCCGTCGCGTTCGACAAGGACACGGGCAAGGAACTCTGGAAGGCCCTGACCGCCGAGGAACAAGGCTACTCGGCCCCGACGCTGATCGACGCCGGGGGCACGAAACAACTGCTGATCTGGCACGCGTCGTCGATCAACGGACTCGATCCGGAGACCGGCAAGAAGTACTGGGCCGTGCCGATCGCCGTGGATTACAAGATCGCGATCATGACGCCGCGCTTGCTCGGCGACACGCTTTATGTCGGTGGCGAAGGCGGAAACGGCGTGGCGATTCGTCTGGCGGCCGACAAGCCGGAGGCGAAAGAGATCTGGCGCGCGTCGAAGAAGGCCGGCCTGTCGCCCATCAACATGACGCCCTTCCTCGAAGACGGCCACATGTACGGCGTCGATCAGACCGGCCACCTGCGCTGCGTCGAACTGGCGACGGGCAAGCGCGTCTGGGAGTCGGCCGATTGGTGTGGCGGCAAGGTGGCCAACGCGGGGACCGCGTTCATCGTCAAGAACGGCGATCGATTCTTCCTGTTCACGGAGCAAGGGTTCTTGGCCATCGCCAAGTTGTCGCCGTCTGGGTATGAGGAAATCAGTCGCGCCAAGATTCTCGAACCAACTCTCGCCGCGTACGGACGATCCGTCCTCTGGACGCACCCCGCCTTCGCCGACGGCTGTTGTTTCATTCGGAACGACAAAGAGATTGTGTGCGTGTCGCTGAAGAAGTGAGCGACGGAAGCGGTATTCGTGTGCCCGACAACTACCCGATCGGCGGCGGCGCAATCGCCTCGCCGATTACCACAAATCCCGAGCGTTTCACGTGGTTCTTAATTGGGCGAGCCGGTGGACGAAACGCCCACCGGCCTCACTTTGAACGCAGCGAATACCGTCGGCCACTCCACGCTCAGTCCTTCTTCTTCGTGAACTCGATCGACTTGCCCTTGTCGTCTTCGATCACGAATTCGGTCGCCGACAATTTCTTGATCGTCACCATGTGAGCTTTCTCCTCACCGTCCGGGGTCTTCAGGGTCACGGTCAGCTTCTTGTCCTCGAGCTTGTAGGTGCCGTCCCTCGTCTCTTCCTCGCCACCCTTCTTGGCGATCACCTTAATCTTGCCTTCCTTCAGGAACTCGACGATGGTGCCTTGAGGCAGCGTGCCGTCGTCGACCTTTTGCGCCTCCCACTTGCCCAAGAGTTGCTTGACTTCGATTTTGTCCTCGGCCCGGCCGAGGCCGACGAACGCGAGACCCAAAACGACGACGCTCAGTGAACGCATGACAGCCTCCGGAAAGAGTTGAACCCGCCCGATTGCCCTATGGTTCGCCGCTCGGACGGCCATCTCGTTACAATCTCACTTTGCCCGCGCCGGGACGCACCACGGATGGCCGATCGATATCGCAAAGCTCATTTGATCCTTGTCGCCGTGCTCGTGATCGCCTGGACGGTGGCCTTGCTGCGGCCGATCCCCACCGAGATGGTCGGTCGCGTTCTGACTTCGGCCGAGCTGATGTTTTGGTTCGCCAAGACGCTGCACGTTTGTGCCTACGCGGTCCTGGCCTGGCTCGGCGGCTCGCTCGCGTGGGTTGGTCGAAAGTGGCCCTGGGTCGCGGGCGGGCTCGTCGCGCATGGCGCGCTCACCGAATACCTCCAGGGCTTCACGGGCCGAACCTCGCGTGTCGAGGACGTGTTGCTCGATTCGTTGGGCATCGCGATCGGGTCGACGGTCGTGGTCCTCGGGCGACGGTCCAAGCGCGTCGGCCTCGGCAAGCCTACTTCTTCCCCTTCGGATCCAGGTTCATCTTGATGTCTTCGTCCGTCACGGTGGACTTCACGCCGTCCTTCGGCACGTCGAGTTTGCAGATCCACACGAGTGCGTTCAGCACGGACTTGCGGAGACTATCGTTCTTCCAGTTCGTGTGAAAATGGCCCCCGGTGTAGCCGACTCCACGGCCGCCATCGTCACGTTCGACGGCCCACATCATGTGCTCGGGTCGGCCCCTCGCGTCCTGAATGTGCTTGTAGGGGCCTTGCGGATAGA
>JANLUE010001355.1:0-3292 GCA_031363325.1 Gemmataceae bacterium | reverse complement strand
GGCCATGGCCCCAACCCGGCTCAGCAGCAAGCAGGGTCGGTATGAAAAAGCTCCAGACGGCGGCCAGGACTTCGGCGACTCCGTAAGCGAGCAACGGATGGACGCGGGGAGCCAATCGCGAGCCGAGAATTTGGCCCATGGCCATTCCGACAAAGTAGCTCGCCAACACCAGCGAAACGGCCGGTGCGGTGTTTCCGATCACAAGCCCGATTTGTCGCGACCACGAGATTTCGGAAATCAGCCCGGCCACGCCCGAGACGAGGAAGAGTAAGTAGACGAGGGGATTCGGTCGCAAGGGCTTCAGCGATGTAAACGCCACGTTCGTTACTGGCGGTCTCCCCATACGAACCTCATTCCGAGCGAAGTAGCCGCAGCCCGTTGAAAACGACGACGAGCGACGCTCCCGCGTCGGCCGCGATCGCCCCCCACATCGAGGCATAACCGCTCGCCGTCAGGATGACGAACACCGCCTTCACTCCGAGCGCGAACAAGATGTTCTGTCGGATGACGGCCAGCGTGCGCCGACTATGGCGGATGAGCCACGGCAATTTCCCCAGGTCATCGGACATCAGTGCCACGTCGGCCGTTTCGATGGCCGCGTCGCTTCCCATCGCGCCCATCGCCACCCCGAGCGTGGACCGGGCCAGGGCCGGGGCGTCGTTCACCCCGTCCCCGACCATCGCGACGGTCCCATACTCGGCGAGGAGCGATTCGATCGCGGTCACCTTGTCGGCCGGCAACAACTCGGCCCGGAAGGCATCCACGCCCGTCTCACGCGCGATGGCCTGGGCGGTCCCTCGGTTGTCGCCGGTCAGCATGACGACGTGGCGAATTCCGGCCGCGTGCAACGCCCGAACTGCCTGGACCGATTCCGGACGAACCTGGTCGGCCAGGCCGATGAACCCGCAGACGTGCCGTTCGTTACCGATCACCACGACCGTTTTGCCCGAGCCGGCCAGGGCTTCGAGTTGCTCGTGGACTTCGGGCGTCTCTTGCTTGCGTTCCTCCAGGTAGCGATGCGATCCGAGCCAGTGCGATTCCCCGTTCACGAGCCCGGACGCCCCTTTGCCGGGGATGATCTGAAACCCTTCCGCCGGGCGAACGGACTGGTTTCGCTCCTTGGCGAATGCGAGTATCGCCAGGGCGATCGGGTGCGTACTCTGGGCTTCGAGCGCGGCCGCGATTTCGGTCAATTTCGTTTCGGTATGGCCGCTCATCGGCACGACTGCCACGACGGCCGGCTTCCCCCGCGTCAGGGTGCCAGTCTTGTCGAGCGCGACGCACTTCAGTCGGGCGGGGGCCTCGACGAATTCGCCCCCTTTGATCAACACGCCGTTCCGGGCGGCCGACGCCAGGGCCGCCACGATGCTCACCGGAGTCGAGATGACCAGAGCGCACGGGCACGCGATCACCAACAACACGAGCGCTCGATAGAACCAAATCGACCACGACCCGCCGAAGAGAAGTGGCGGCATGATCGCCAGGGTCACGGCCAAAGCGAGGACGGCCGGCGTGTAGATGCGGGCGAACTTCTCGACCCACTTCTCCGAGGGCGATCGGCGGGCTTGCGCATCGACCACGGAACGAACGGTTCGAGCCAGCAGCGTGTCGTTGGCCAGCCGAATCGATTCGACAGTCAGCGCCCCGTCCCCGTTCACCGTGCCAGCGAATACCTCATCACCCGGCCGCTTCAGTACGGGGACGCTCTCCCCGGTCATCGGCGATTGATCGACGCCGCTCTCGCCTTCCCGAACGACCCCGTCGAGCGCGAGTCGATCGCCGGGGCGGACGAGGAAGCGCGTTCCGACCGGGACGTCGCGTGGGTTCGCGTCGCTCGTTGCGCCGTTCGCTGCGACGATCCGCACGGTCGGCGGGGTCAAGTTCATGAGGGCCGCGACCGCCCGCCGGGCCCGGCCGACGCTCCACGATTCGAGGGCCAATGAGACGGCGAAGAGGAACGCGACGGTCGTCGCCTCCAGCCATTCACCGATGCCGATCGCCCCGGCCACGGCGACGACCATGAGCAGGTTCATGTCCGGTCGCAGGCTTCGGGCGGCGATCCACGCTTTGGGCAGGATGAGCCAGGCCCCCGCGAATGCCGCCAGAGCATACGGGACTTTGGAAACGAGCGGAACCGCGGCCTCCGAACCGAATGCTCCCCATCCGGCGGCCACGAGGTGAACAATCAGTCCAACCCCAAGCAACAGCCCACTCAAAAGAGTGAGTCCCGTTCGGCCGAACAACAGGTCCCGCGTCGTTTCCGCGGCCACCGGAGAGTCGGTCCACGGTTCCGCTTTGAGGCCGGCCGCGGCCACGGACTCGATCACGATTTCCGGCCGAACGGAGCCGGCGGGAATCGTCATCGTCGCATTCAGCAAGTCGAAACCGAGGTTCTCGCCTCCGCCGACGAGCGGCCCCACGGCCCTCTTCAGGACGGCGATTTCCTCGGCGCAATCCATGCCCTGGATGCGGAACCGGGTGGGGGTCGCCCGCGTGTCAGACATGCGAAATGTATCCGGCGAGAAGAGAACAGCGCGAATGAATTGGGTCGGAGGTCGCCATCGACCGCCGACCACTGCGACGGTTGGCTACTTCTGCTTGAAGTCGCCCGTATACGGCTTCGTCCCGACCTTCCCGCTAACGCTGCCTTCGAGCTTCGCGCCCTTCGCGAAGACGTCGTGCTTGGCGGTGTAGACGGACGTCTTGCCGGCCGGGTCGCCCTTCGCCGGAGCCGCGTCGAGCTTGATCGTCACGCTCTTCTCGCCCTTGACCGTCAGGACCAGCGACTTCGCGTCGATGGCCTTGGCCTTGCCCTTCTCGAAGTCCTTGTGATCGCCGTACACGTAAACCGTCACGGTCCCGGCCTTGGCATCGGTCACGAGTTCCAGGTGGTACTCTTCGTCGCCCCATTCCACGAGCGTTCCCTTGTGCGGGCCCTCGTGATCTTCGGCCCGAACCGCCTTGTCGCAAATCAAGCCCGCCACGATGGCGAACACACTGGCCAACCGAATAACTTTCGACATCACAGACTCCGGTTGAGAAGACACTGTTCCACCACACGGTCGATCCGGGGCCGTGTCCCCGTCCAACAGCCGCTTCAAGCTTGAGCGGCGTTGATCCCTGACGCTGGCGAACGAGGCTCACTCGTCCAGGCCATCGTCGTTGGGCTTGTTCGAAGCGAGTTTCTCGGCGTCCTTGCCGCTGAGCCGCCAGAACAGCCCCGGACGAATCAAGTATTCGCAGAACGTCGATGTCACGAGCCCGCCCAGGATGACGGTCGCGACCGGATAGA
>JANLUE010001349.1:0-4497 GCA_031363325.1 Gemmataceae bacterium | reverse complement strand
GCACTTCGCGCAAGTCCACCTCGGACAGTTCGGGCAAGTTGAGTTCGGGCATCCAGGCGCGGAGGCAGCGGACGCGCGTGCGAAACTGCCCGGCGGGCGAATCGGCCGCTGGAAGCACGCGATCGAGCCGGCGCAGGGCCGCGTCGACCAAGACCGCCGAGGTCGCTTCGCCATCCGGGACCGGGGCCGATCTTTCTTCAATGACGAGGTCGTCGAATCGTGTTCGTCGAAATGCGACGACGCGGCCGGTCGCTTCGTCGAACTCGATATCGACTTGCGATGTGAGTCGGTCCGATGTTAGCCAACTTCGCTCGATGGCCGACGCCTGGCGAACGAGCGTCTCGGTTTGCCCGGCATCGACGTCGATCGCGAGGAACAGTTCCGCCCCCGTCACGCCGCTCGACGGGGCCAGGCGAACGCCCCGGCCGCCAACCATCACGCCGCGCGGGCTGCCGGGTTCGCGACGGCGACAGAGTCGGTCGGGGAACGCGGCCAACAGCGCTCGACCGATCGCCTCGTCGGATTCGTGCGAAAGTTCGGGCACAACGTCGCCGATCAACCGAACGAGTTGATCGCGGGCGTGCAGAATGTACTTGGCGGCCCCGCGATTCATTTGGCCGAGCGGCGACGGCAGACCTTCGATCGCCTCGATTCGATCGAGCAAGTCGGACGACGTTGAATGATTGGCCGGCCCACGCGGGAAGGGATCGCGATCGCTCAGCAACGCCGCCGCCAATGCCACACGCCGCGGTTCGCCGAGTCGAGCACCTTCGAGCAACAATCGGCCGAGTCGCGGATGGACCGGCAAGCGGTTGATCGCGCGGCCAAGCTCGGTGACCGCGCCATCGCGAACGGCCCCGAGTCGGGCGAGCAATTCGAGCGCTTGCCGGACGGCGGGCTCGCTTGGCCGATCGAGCCAGGGAAACGATTCGACGCGTTCGCCGATCGCGAGCAACGTGAGCGCGGCCCCGGCCAGATCGACGCGGGTGATTTCCGGCGAAGTTTGTGCCGGCCGACCGTGATGGGCCGACTCGCCCCACAGGCGCACGCACAACCCCGGCTGCGTGCGCCCGGCCCGGCCGGCCCGCTGATCGGCCGACGCCCGCGAGATGTTCGTCAATTCCAGGCGATCGAGGCCGACGGTCGGGTCGAAGATCAGTTGTCGCGCCAGGCCCGAATCCACGACGGCCGTCACGCCTTCGACCGTGACCGAGGTCTCCGCGACGTTCGTGGCCAGGACGATCTTGCGCTTCGATTGCGGCAGTAACGCTCGGTCCTGTTCCTCGGCCGATAGGTCGCCGTGCAAAGGAAGGATCAACGCATCAACATCCATGCCCATGTCGGCGAGGTCGTCGGCCGTCGCCCGAATCTCGCCAACGCCGGGCAGGAAGGCGAGGACATCGCCCGGGGTCTCCTGGAGGATTCGGCCAACCGCGCGGGCCGTGGCTTTGGGCCAGCGGTCGTCGTCACGCTTCGGCTCGTAGCGGATCGCGACCGGAAACGTCCGCCCCTCGCTCTCGATGACCGGGCACGCACCGAGGTACGCGGCCACGTCGCTGGTCTGGATCGTCGCCGACATGACGACCAGTTTCAGATCGGGTCGGACGTTTTGTTGCACGAGCCGGACGAGACCCAGGGCCAGATCGGTTTCGAGGCCGCGTTCGTGGAACTCGTCGAAGATCACGATGCCAGTCGATTCGAGAAACGGGTCGTCGTGAAGCCGACGCAGCAGGATCCCCGGCGTGACGGCGAGCACGCGCGTCGACCGATTCGCTTGTCGATCGAAGCGCACGTGCCAGCCAAACCGATCGCCGGGCCGCGTGCCCGCCTCGGCCGACATGCGTCGAGCGGCCGCCCGGGCCGCGATTCGACGCGGTTCGAGGAGCAGAATCTCCCGCTCGCCAACCAGGCCCGACTCGAGGATCGCCGGCGGCACGCGCGTCGTCTTGCCGGCCCCCGGCGGCGCACGAAGTACGACGGCCGGGTGCAATCGCAGGGCGGCGATCAGGGCCGGCAGGATGGCGTCGATGGGGAGAGGGGGTCGAGTCAATTGCGGCCTGGACGATCGAAGCAACGAAACGCAGGTCGAGTTATCGTTACGGATGCCGATCGCGCACGTCGAACACTGCTGGGCGACGCCGCGCCAGATTTGCGTCGTGACCGAGGCCCTGAAGCTTGGTCACGGCGGCGGCACCCGAGGGCGGTGCACCGAATGAAAGGGGCGTCCGTGCCCTTCTTCCCGATCTCGACCAACTATTCCTCATCGTCGTCCGTCATCTTCGCTTTCGCTTCGATCTGTTTCTGGATCATCGGCGGCACCACATCGTAGTGGCTGAAGTCCATCGTGAACGAGCCCTGGCCCTGGGTGATGCTACCGAGTTGAGCGGCGTACTTGGTCACTTCGGCGAGCGGGGCTCGCGCCGTGATCACCGCGAGATCGCCGGCCAGGCTGTCCTGGTTTTCGACCTGGCCGCGCTTCGTGTTCAAGTCTCCGAGGATCGCGCCGGTGAACCGCGAGGGCACTGTCACGTCCAACTTCACGATCGGTTCGAGTAGCACGGCGTGGGCCGACCGAACTGCTTTCCGCAGGGCCTGCCGGGCGGCGGTCTTGAAGGCTGCTTCCGAACTATCGACGTCGTGGTACTTGCCGAAGTACACCTCGACGGCCAGATCCTGCATACGATAGCCGGCGATCGCCCCCTGTTCGAGTACTTCCTTGCAACCCTTCTCGACGGCCGGCATGAACTGGTTCGGGATCGTGCCGCCGACGATATGGTCGATGAACGCGAAGTTATGGTCCGCGTCGTAGTGGCACGACCGCATCTTCTCGAACCGCGACTTGTTGGCGAATTGTGCCTCGCACTCCGCGAGCGACTTGATCGTGCGTGGTAGGGGGAAGATGCGCATGTGCACTTCGCCGAACTGCCCGCGCCCACCCGACTGTTTCTTGTGCCGATAGTCCGACGCCCCTTCGCCGATCACCGTCTCGCGGTACGGAATCTTCGGCTCCTTGGTCACCACTTCGAGATCGAACCGCTTCTTCAAGCGATGCTGGATGATGTCCAGGTGAAGTTGACTGACGCCGTTGATCACGAGTTCGTGCGTCTGCGGGTCGTGGCTGATCTTGAAGGTCGGGTCCTCGTCGGCGATCTTGTGCAGGCTCTGCGAGATCTTCTGTTCGTCGCCGCGATTCTTCGGCTCGACGGCGAGGCCGAACATCGGCCGGGGAAACTCGGGGTTCGGCAACTTCGGAGCGTTCTTGTCGAACGCGACCGTATCGCCGATGTGCAGGTCTTCCACTTTCGCGACCGCAATGATATCCCCCGGGTAGGCTTCAGGCACCGGCTGGTTCGTCTTGCCCTGAATCATCAACAGTTGCGAGATGCGGGAACTCTTGCCGGTCCGCGTGTTGACGAGCGGATGGAGGGCGTCCATTTTGCCCGAGAGAACGCGAATGAAACTGAGGTTGCCGACGAAGCGATCGTTCACGGACTTGAAGACGACGCCGAGGAACTCGCCCTTCTCGTCGGCCGCGTCGAAGGCGTGTTCGTGACCCGGCGAGCCTTGCAGGTAGCCGTTCAATCGAACCTTGGCGTGCCACGGATCGGAGCTATACGCCGAGAGGGCATGTAGGAGCTCCGTGACGCCGGCTTCCTTCTTGGCCCCCGTGCAGAAGATCGGGATCACGGTCCCCGCG
The DNA here is from genome assembly GCA_031363325.1 of Gemmataceae bacterium. GTDB lineage: Bacteria > Planctomycetota > Planctomycetia > Gemmatales > Gemmataceae > SIAJ01. The sequence goes on along the minus strand of JANLUE010001349.1, from coordinate 800 downwards.
TCGACGGCCTTGTGAACCGCCCCCTCGAGTTCGGCGACGGTCAACGCTCCTTCGGTCAGGTACTTCTCCATCATCGCTTCGTCGCATTCGACGATCGCGTCCACGAGTTGCGTGCGAATTTCGTGCGGGTTGACCGGGCAGCCGGCCGGCACTTTCTCGGGCGGGTCGAGCACACTGACGACGCCATTGAACGACGCGCCGAGGCCATCGGGCACGTTGAACAGCACGCACTTCTTGCCGAACGTGTCCTGGATGTTGGCGATGAGTTCCGCGAAGTGAACGTTGTCCGCGTCGCATTTATTGATGACCAGCAGCCGTGTGACGTTGTGATTGCCGGCCTCGTCGAACATGCGCCGGGTGTTGACCTCGAGCCCGTTCACCGCGGAGATAACAATCACCGCCGTCTCGACCGCGTTCAGGGCCTCGAGCGCGGCCCCAACGAAGTCCGGATAGCCGGGCGCGTCGAGCAGGTTGACGAACCGACCTTCGTGTTCGAGGTGCAGGACGCTGGTGTCGACCGAGAAGTGGTGTTTGTGTTCTTCCTCGTCGAAGTCGGAGACGCTGGTTCCGTCGTCGACGTTGCCCATGCGCTCGACGGCGTGGGCCGTGTGCAAGAGCGCATCGGCCAACGAAGTCTTTCCACTCGCCCGATGCCCCACGAGGGCAATGGTGCGGATGTCGCTTTCGTGGTACTTCAACATGCGAGAACCTCCTTCATCTGGGGAGAGGGAAGGCGGCTTCTCGGGTCTTTCAACGCATCTCGTCGCTCGACGGACGAGTGCGGAATGCGGAGTGCGGAA
>JANLUE010001348.1:0-5484 GCA_031363325.1 Gemmataceae bacterium | reverse complement strand
ATCTTCCCCGGTAAATGGTAACCCTCTTTGTTCACGCGCATCCGATCACTCATCGTTTTGCGGCCTTCTGCTCCCGCTCCGTCCAGGCTTTCCACTTATCAAAGGCTGCCTGTCGCGCAGCTTCATCAGGAAATCCGATGCTTTCATCCTCGCGAAGTCCGAAGTCGGCTAATTTTTGTCCAGACAACCGGATACTGGTAAACAACGCCAAGTCTCGAAATTGCATATGGAGTTTTGGTTCGTCGTTACGTTGAGAAAATCCGAAGTACTCCGTGTCGGCGAGAATCGGTGCCACGTCCTTTAGATGCTCCTTGCCGCCAAATTTCGCCACGCAGCGAATCAATAATTCCGCGCGATACTCACTCGGTTGATTCCCATTCCTGACGATTTCCATCGCTGCCGGAAGCACTTCCTTCACATTCTCGCATTCAGCGAGCGCGAAGGCGCGAATCGCAACGTAAACTTGAGTCTCGGCACGGACCGAGTCCACGAACAGTTGCTTGATTCCTGGTACAGCCTTTGGCCCCGTGAGCGCTCCGCGCAACTTTGTGGCAAATAAAACGTCTGTAACTACGTTGATGTGTTCTTCGGCATCAATGAACAAAGGGTCTGAGCGCACGAAAAGCACCAAGGCCGCCTCGCCGTGCGTCTTGATGATCAAATCACACGGTGATGGAGGTTCGGTGTCCTTCCGCTGGATCGTGTTTTCGTCCGACTTTTGGTTTGTACGTTCATACGCTCTGTCCAGGAATTCACCCATTAGGCGACTGCCAAGGCGAGGGTCGTGTTCCATCGCCTCGACGATATCGGCACCCGCAGCCATCATTTCCGCGTAGAGTTGCCGCGTTGCTCTTTTGTCCCCAGTAATTTTGAGGAACCTTTCGATTCCCACCAAACCTTTCGGAGGCGGGAGATTCGAGTCGTTGACCAAGAGGATTAGATTCGCTTTCCGAACCTCGGCGGCGGCGGCCGGGTAAAGCAGCTTGCACCGTTGGGCCACCTCGAGGTTCGGATCTTTCATTCCAACGGCAAGTGCCGCCGCCGCTTCGCCGCCGCGTTTTTTCAATTCACGAGCGGCGGTTTCACGCACCTGAAACGAGTCGTGCCCGAGCTGTCGGACCAATTCCATCAGTTTCGGTTCCGGGCCATGCGGAGCCGGCGGCCCCCCGAGCGAGATGGCCAAAAGCAGCGAATACATGACCGCCAAGCCTCGGAAGTGGAAGGCGACCGGGACAGAGTAACTTGAGCGAGTCGAGCAAGCAATCGCAACTCGCCCGATTCGCATCGATCGAAGTGAACGACTTGACTGCCACTACTTCTTCGCCGGCAGGTGGTAACCCTCTTTGTTCACGCGGATGCGGTAAACGCTTTTGCCGGCAGTGATGTAGAGCAATTTCGAGTCCGCGCCGCGGCCGAAGCCGACGTTCGTTGGGATCTCGGTGGCGATGTAGCCGAGTTCCTTGCCGTCCGGCGAATAGCAATAGATGCCCGGCCGATTCTCGGCGCGGACCGCGACCCACAGGTTGCCTTCCGCGTCGCAGACGAGGCCGTCCGGGCCGTCTTCCGGAGCGTAGTCGATCAGCGTCTTGCGGAACTTGGCGGTGCCTTCCGGCGAGAGGTCGTAGGCCATGAGCGCCATGTTCCCCTTCTTGGTCGGCTCGAGGACTTTCGTCCCCTCGGACTTCAGTCGGCCGATGCCGGTCGTGCCGTTCTCGTTGCTCACGACGTAAATCGACTTCTGATCCGGCGACACGGCGATGCCGTTCGGCTTGCCCGCGTCCGTGATGATGCGATGGATCGAACCATCGGTATCGACGCGATAGACGGCCTGGACCGGTTGATCGATCGGCTCGTGGCCGAGGTACCGGGGGTCGCTGAAATAAATGCGGCCTTTCTCGTCGAGCGAGATGTCGTTCGGCGAATTCAGCGGCTTGCCGTCGAACAGGCCCGCGACGATGTAGCTCTTGCCGGTTTTCAGGTCGGTTCGCGTGATGCGTCGGCCACCGAAGTCCGCGCCTTCGGCCGCGAGCAAATGGCCCTCGGCGTCAAACTTCAGGCCGTTCGACATGCCGCTTGGCGAGCGGAAGACGGTCGCCTTGCCCGTGCCCGGGTCGTACTTCCAGATGTGGCCGGCCTCGATCGGTGCCTTCTGGCCGCGCGAGAAGTGCGTGAACGTGATGTCGCTGAAATAGACCATGCCATCCGGGGCGACGGCCACGCCTTCGGTGAGCACGAGTCCGCCATCGAAGATCTTTTCGAGCTTGGCATCGGCCGGGACCGGCGGGTCGGCCGCACAAAGGACACCGGCCGCGAACAACAGCGCGAGTACGGAATGGACCTCACGTCGCATGAGTAACTCCAGTTGGGAGAGAACGAAGTTTCCGCCACTTGGCCTGGAACCCAGGCCGATCGAGGACTTCGGGGTTCACCACGCCGCGCGGCACACGGCCACGCGCCAGCTCGAGCATGCCGTTACAAACGGCCCGGCCGATGTCGCGGAACAACTCATCTGTCCAGGCGATCGAGTGCGGGGCGAACAGAACGTTGTCGAGGTCGGCCATCTTCGGCGGGACCGTGACCGGTTCGACCGCGAAGCAATCGAGCGCCGCTCCGGCGAGCTTTTTGGACCTCAGAGCGACTTCGAGAGCTGCCTCGTCGACAATTCCGCCCCGAGCCGTGTTGATGAGATAGGCGGTCGGCTTCATTCGGCCGAGTTCGCGAGCGCCGATCAGGTTCCGGGTCGATTCGGTCAGGGGGCAGTGAATCGACACGAAGTCCGCCTGAGCCAGGAGTTCGTCGAGTGAAACGAGCTTCGCGCCGAGGCGACTGGCGTCGGCGGCCGACACGTGGGGGTCGAACACGAGCGGCGGGTTCATGCCGAAGCCGCGCAACAGTTCGACCAGCGCCCGGCCAATCCCACCGAAGCCAATCACGCCCAAGGTGCGGTCGCGAAGCTCCGAGCCCATGAACTGACTTCGCTCGTCCCACTTCGCTTCGCGAACGAGTCGGTCCTTCGTGCGGACGTGATGCGAAAGCGAAATCATCCAGCCGATCGTCGCCTCGGCCACGGAACGATCGACGGCCCCGCTCGCGATGAACAGGAGTACGTCGTTGGCCGTGCAGGCCGGCACATCGACCGAATCGTAGCCGACCCCGAATCGGCCGATCGCGAGCAACTCGGCGGCGTTCGTGAGGCTCGCGGCTGTCACGCGGGGTGAAAGCACGATGACCCCATTCGCCCCGGCGAGTTGATCGGCCCCGACGATCGGACGGTGTTCCGCGAACGGTTGAACTTCGATCGCGGTGCCATCGAATCGGTCGAGCCCAATTTCTCGATAACGATTCTGGCCGGCCGCGTCGCGGAAGTCGCCCGTGAGTGCGACTCGCATCGGCGCGAGCGCGGACTCGGGAACTGGATCCACGTTCTGCGGCACGCTCAGGTCGGCCCGGATGACGCGATCGCGACCGAGAGCGGCCAGCGAATCCCGCAGCGAACGGATCAACAAACCGACATCCATGCCGAGGCCGATGGCCTGGAATCCTTGTGAAATGCGGAGTCGAACGTTGTCGTCGCTCGTCGCGAGCACGCCGCAGCGCTTGCCCGCCGAGCGAAGCCCGTCTTTCATTCTCAAAAGTTCGTCGGCGACGCCGGGCCCTTCCCACTGGCCCCGATGGCCGGCCGACGCCGAGAAATCGGCCGGCCCAAAGTAGTACAACTCGACTCCGTCCACGCGGCTCAGCTCGGCCACGTTCGCCGCGGCCCGAACCGTTTCGAGGATCGGCACCACGAACACATGGTCGTTCGCCTCGCCGGTATGTTCGGCAATCGCCTGGCCCCACGCGGTCGCCCGGTCGGCCCCGATGCCACGCACGCCTTCGAGCGGATAGCGTGCGAACCGCACCGCGTCGCGAAGTTGCTCGGGGGTCTCGACCCACGGAATGACGACCCCATCGGCCCCGATATCGAGCGCCCGCTTCACGAGTCCAACATTCAGTTCGGCCAACCGAACGAGCGCGACCGTTTCACTGCGAACGGTCGCGCGCAAATGGTCGGCGATTTCCCGCCAGTCGAGCGAGCCATGTTCGGCGTCGATCACGACCCAGTCGAGCCCGAGCGCGACGGCCATCTCCGTGACGCTCGGTGAATCGAGCGTCACCCAGAGGCCGAACGTCGGCTGGTCGGCGGCGAGCTTGGCACGGAGTGCACGGCAAGCGGCGGTCTTCATGGCGAAGCTATCTGATACGAGTCGGCGGGATGATTCAAGCGAAATCCGAGAAGTGTTGGGTCATGGCCCCCGCTGTGGAGCGGGGGCCAGTCCCGACTCAATACGAAACGCTCGGGCAGCTCTCGGCTACGCCCGCGCCCATGAACTCGACGAGCTTCGCACCGCCAACGATCACGGCCCCGGAAACCAGAGGCGTTTCCGGCAGCTTGCGCTTCTTGAAGCATGGCGAGCAGACGTAGATCTTGCCCCCCGCCGCCGCGAAGTTCGCCATAAGGTCACGCAATGGCGTGAAGCCTTCCTCGGCGATATCGTCCGCGTACTCCGGCACGGCCAGCCGAACGGCTTCTGTACTCAGGAAAACGACCGTGTCCTTGTCCGACCCGAGTGCCGCGTTCGCGACCACGAAGGCCACCGTCGCGCGATCGGGGTCGTCTTTGGCGTGCGTTAGGCTCACACAAAATTTGCCGGGCATGGTGTTGTCTCAAGTAGGTTGGTCAATCAATACGTCGCTCGGCCGCCGCTGATGTCGTAGCACTGGCCGGTCGTGAAGCTGCACTCGCCGCTCGCCAGGAAGTGGACGAGCGAGGCGACTTCGTCCGGCTTGCCGGTTCTGCCCAGCGGAATCTTCGACAACATCATGTTGATTTGTTCCTGGTTCAGCTGATCCAGGATCGGCGTTTGGATGACGGCCGGCGAGATCGAGTTGACGCAGATGTCGCCTTTGCCGACCAGTTCCTTCGAGAGTGATTTGGTCAACGCGATGACGGCCGCCTTGCTCGCGGAGTAGGGGCCCATCTTCGGGTTGCCTTCCTTACCCGCGATCGACGCCACGTTCACGATTCGTCCGTACTTCCGCTCGATCATTTTCGGTAGGACGGCCTTGCAGCACAGCACCAGGCCGACCACATTGATGTTGAAGACGAACTCCCAGTCTTCGCGCACCAGTTCCCAGATCGGCAAGTCGCGGCCCTTGCGACTGGCCACGCCCGCGTTGTTGACGAGCACGTCGGCCGGCCCGAACTTCGCTTCGAGTTCGCCGAAGATTCGCGACAGATCGGCTTCCTTGGTGATGTCGCCGACGAGCGCGTGCCCGCCGACGGCCGAGGCCACCCGGCTGGCGTTCTCGGAGGACATGTCGAGCACGCCGACCTTCGCGCCCGCGCTGGCGAGTCGGCGGCAGATCGCCTCGCCGATCCCCTGCCCGCCGCCCGTGACGACCGCGACCTTGCCGTCGAGCCGAAAGAAGCCGTCCGCCATG
>JANLUE010001268.1:0-3009 GCA_031363325.1 Gemmataceae bacterium | reverse complement strand
CGGCGAGGCTGTGCTCGGCAAGCCGGGCAGCGTGTACGCCCGACTGTTCACGCCGGAGTATCGCCCGCTCACCGCCGAGCGTGTGACGGCCCAGCTCGAACGACTCGACGCGCCGCCCAACGAAGAGAAGTTCCGCTCGGTGGTGTTCGAGGCCGTCCCGAACCAGCCGGGTGAATACGTGGCCACGGTGCCGAACGATCGCGTTGGCCGATATTCCCTGAAAGTCGAGAGCGGTGAAGAGACGGCCGGACTGGAATACCGCGTGACGCTGCCGCCCGAACACGAACTCGCCCCCGGCCCCATGAACGAAGTCGCCTTGCGGAAGCTGGCCGAGCAAACTGGCGGCAAGTTCTATCGTGAAGAAGATCTGCACCAACTGGCGAACGACCTGAAGCCCCAGAAAGTCGTGCTCACCCAACGCCGCGAGACACTGCTCTGGTCGAGCTGGTGGGTGTTAGGCATCGTCGTGGGATTGTTCACCCTGGAGTGGGTCGTGCGGAAGTTCAGTAACATGAGTTAGCATGGAAGAACGACAGACCACAGAGTCACAGAGATCACAGAGAGGATCGCCCGAATCGAAGTTTGTGATTGTTGTTAGAATTGATTGAGAATTCAATGGCGCAGGCCTCGCGTATTGACATCTCTGTGCCCCTCTGTGACTCTGTGGTGAACGGATTGTATCTTCGGAATTGTGGTGAATGGATTGTCATAACACATGATTGCAACGCAGCCTCAAATCGGCCTCGCCAAGCTCAAGTCCCTGCGGGGCCGCGAGCGGCTCTGTCACGTCGCCTGGGGCGTGGCCCGGTGGCTCACGGTCGCGGCGGGGCTCCTGGCGATCGCTACGTTCATCGATTGGCGAATCGACAAGTATCGCGAGACGCCGATGTGGGTCCGCGTGCCGATCACATTGGTTGAAGCGGGCGTGCTCGGGACGCTCGCATGGTTCTGGCTCATCAAGCCGTGGGCCAAGGGGCCGTCGATCGTTCGACTCGCCCGGCGAGTCGAGGAAGGCATTCCGGAGTTCGGCCATCGGCTCGTGACGTCGATTCAACTCGCTCGCAAGGTCGACGCCGGGGGCATGTCGCCCGAGCTGATCGAATCGGTGTCACGCGAGTCGGAGGCGATCGCCAAGCAACATTCGTTCGGCCGGTTCGCCGATTACAAGATGCTGAAGCGAGCGGGGGGACTTGTGGTCGCGCCCTTGCTGGTCGCGGCCTTGTTGATTGTCGTGTACGGCCCCGGACTCTTGACCGTGTTGCTGCAACGGCAATTGCTCGCTTCGACCGAGATCCCGCGTTTCAATCAACTGGTGAACGCGACGGCGGAGCTCTGGCCCGCGGGCGACGAAGTTACGGTTCAATATTACGTGTCGGGCCGGGTCCGCGACGATGCGGTTGGCACGTTGCGCGTGAAGCCCGACGACCTGCCGGCCGACGAATACAAGCTCGAATACTCGCACGTCGCCGACGATGGCCGAGCCGTGTTCGCGACCAAGGTACCGCACTCGAGCGTGAACTTCACGCACCGGGCCTGGGTCGGCGATGGCCGGACTCGCAACGCGTCCGACGTTCGCTTCGAGCCGCGCCCGGTCGTCACGAAGACCGACGCCTGGGTTCGCCTGCCGAAGTTCCTCGGCGCCAAGCCCAACGGCTCGCCGTACGAAACGTATCAATCGCAAGGCGAGATCACCGGCCTCGCCAACTCGACGGCCCGCGTGCGAATCGACGTGCAGAAGCCGATCTCCGTGGCCAAGATCGTGCTCATCGCCCGGACGGCCGATGGCACTGGCGAATTCGACAAATCAACCAAGCCGATGGATCCGAAGCCCGAAGCAACCTTGCCGACCGGCGAGGCCGCGTTCCCGGCCGAAGTTGAAATCGATTTGACGACCGACCTCGTTGCCTATCGCATCGAAGTTCAAGATCGCAATGGCTTCGCGAACGCCACGCCGCCACGCCGGGGAATTCAGATTTCCGCGGACGAACCGCCCCTCGTCCGCCTGTTGCCGGAACGCTATGGCGAGGCCGGCACGAAGTCGTCCGACGAAGACATCATCGAAGGCCTGCCCGTCCCGATCGGCGGACAAATTCCAATCGCCTACACGTGTCGTTCGCCGCAGGGCGTGGCGAAGGCCTTGCTCCGCTACCGGATCAACGAGAAGGGGCCGTGGATTCCACTGCCGCTCAAGGTGATCGACGCCGACGCGAACTCCGGACCGTTCGACCCAACGCGCGGCACGTTCGCCAACGCGGAAGGCAAGCAGATCGAATTCCACCCGGCCCCTTCGGCCGACCGCGAGACGACGCCCGACTACCTGACGGGTGGCGGCCGATTCGACTTTCAGACGGCCGAGTTGACCAAGGTCGCCGAGGACGGCAAGATCTCGAAGCTCGAAGTCGGTGACCGCGTGGAGTTTTACGTCGAAGTTTTCGACCGGAACCCCTCGCCCGGCCGCAAGCCGGGCCGATCCGAGGCCCGCATGAAGGAAGTCCTCACGGCCGCCGAGGTTCTGCAGCGCCTCGATCAGACCCGACAAGCCGAAGGCAAGATTCGCGACCTGGAAAAGAAACAGCGCGACGTGTTCAAGCGCGGGGACTGAAGTTTTTCCCTTCCCTCTCAAAGTACGCCGACCCTTGGGCAAATCTTCGCGAGCGAACACTCGTCGCACTTTGGCTTGCGCGCGTCGCAAACCTGGCGGCCATGCAAGATCAGGCGATGCGAAAACTTCGTCCATTCCGCTTGCGGGACCAGATCCATCAGTTCGAATTCGACCTTGACGGGATCGTCGAGAGTCGTCAGGCCGAGTCGGCGGCTGAGTCGCCCAACGTGCGTATCGACCGTGATTCCGGGGACGCCGAACGCATTCCCCAACACGACGTTCGCCGTTTTGCGACCGACACCCGGCAAGACCACCAGTTGGTCGAGCGTGCCGGGCACGTCGCCTCGGTGGTTTTCGACGAGCGCCCGACAGCAACCGATGATGTTCTTCGCCTTGTTGCGGAAGAA
>JANLUE010001234.1:0-1926 GCA_031363325.1 Gemmataceae bacterium | reverse complement strand
CTCTCGGTTGTCGGCAACAGCCGAGAGCCGATAGCCGATAGCAATTCCGGCGGTTTTCTTTCTGTTGCACTTTCCCTGCCCTTACCCCGCCGCGCACCGGAGGCGCGACGGATCGGGGCGGTGGACGTTATCCATCATCGTGCCCTGTGGAGCCCGGACTTTCCTCCCCCGAAGTTGCCCTCGGCGACGATCGTCCGGCCAGCCCGCGGAAATCGCATTGTAGCCCGAGCGGGCCACTTATCATAACGACGGACACGATTCGCCCGAGGTTCGGGGGCCGGCATGGCGGTTGAGACGCTTCGCTATCATCAGTCCGCGCCGATGTCGTGCCGGGGCGGTGTGATCGCGGTCGGGAACTTCGATGGCGTCCACCGGGGCCACGCGTACCTGATCGCGGCCGCGCGCGAACTTGCGGAAGTCACCGGCGGCCCAGTTGTCCCCGTCACGTTCGATCCCCATCCCTTGATGTTGCTCGCCCCGGAACGATTTCAACCGCCGCTCTCGACCGTGGCCGAGCGGGCCCGACTGTTGCACGAGGTCGGAGCCGACCACGTTGTCGTGTTGAAGACGACGCCGGAGCTACTCGCCCTGTCACCGGAATATTTCTTCGAGACGATCCTGGCCGGCGCGCTGGGGGCGAAGGGAATTGTCGAGGGGTTCAATTTTCGCTTTGGCCACGATCGGGCCGGCTCGAACGAGACTTTGCGATCGCTGTCGCTGTCGGCCGGTATCGAGTTTCGCGAAGCGCCCGCGTTCGAGTTGGGTGGCCGACCCGTTTCGAGTAGCCGTGTCCGCGACGCGTTGATGGCCGGCGACTTGGCCGCAGTGTCGCAGCTTCTGAATCGACCCTATCGCGTGAATGGCACCGTTACCACGGGGGCGAAGCGGGGCCGAACCATCGGCTTCCCGACCGCGAACCTCGATCGCATCGAGACCTTGTTGCCGGACGATGGCGTCTACGCAGTGCGTGCAACGGTTCCGCCTGGAACTTTCGCCGGCGCCGCCAACGTCGGCCCAAACCCGACGTTCGGCGAACACGCCCGTAAAGTCGAAGTTCATCTCCTCGACTTCACCGGCGACCTCTACGGTCAGGACATGAGCGTGGACTTTCTGAAGCGACTTCGGCCAACGGTGAAATTCGCCAGCGTCGATGCGCTCGTTCAACAACTGCGAGACGATGTGTCGAAGGTACGCAAGTTGGCCGCGACGAGTTAGCGCGGCCGAGTTCGCGGCGACCAACCACCTTGGAAATCAAATTGGCGGAACTTGGCCTCGCACCAAGCGCTCGCCCATCCTTTTCAAATTCACATGTCGTGATCCGTTAATCTTTGCCGCACTTGACTTGCTTTCCAGGCCCGCGTCCGTCCCATCCGGATTTGCGGATTCTTCGGGATTTCATGGGCGTTTCCGCTAGACCTGGGCGTTAGAATGCGGGCGAGCGGTCGATCCGGACGGGTCGCCGCAGTCGGCCCAACCGGGCCGGCCGGCCATGCGGCCGGTGCCACTTCCACCGCCCTTCCGTCAAGGACCGACGGGACCGGAGACGACATTAATGTTGGCTGGAGCGGTTTCGCGCGCGGGCCACGGATGGTCCGCGCGGCTTAACCACCCGCCAAGCCCGGTGTCTTCGACCCAACAGGTTTCGTCCGGCTCGTTCTCACAATTTGTCTTCTTTGACTGATATGGCGAGTCCGCACCGTCCGATGATTTGGAGTGTCGGAAACATCGAGCTTGTCGGGACTGTCCGACCCCCCGTTGACGCGATTTTTTCGCGCCAACCCGGACCCCCGGCCCATGACCTGCCCGCCCATTGGGAAGGCCCGGCGATCGACGCGGATTGTGGCCCCGCAGCGATCTCCACGCGGCTCCCGAGGCACCCCGAACCTTCCGGCGGAGGATCGGCGGCGCGGCGCGGCGCGATTGAAA
>JANLUE010001215.1:0-4574 GCA_031363325.1 Gemmataceae bacterium | reverse complement strand
ATCGCGCAGCGCGAGGTCATGTCGTATCTGGCGACGGTCACGGAAGACGAACTGCTGGGGCAGCGACGCACCGAGATCAGTGTCGAACTGCGGCGGCGCGTGCAAGACCGGCTCAACGAGGCCAAGGCGGGCGTTGATGTGGTGGTCGCGTGCATCGAAGGGGTGCACCCACCGCAGAAAGAAAACTGTGCCAAGTCCTTTGAGAACATTATCGAGAACCAGCAGAAACAGCTGGGGGCGATCGAGCAAGGGCGGACTGAGGCGATCAAGATCTTGACTGAGGCGGTGGGCTCGGTTGAGCTGGCGCGCGACATTGCTCGCGAGCTCGAAGCCCTGAACACCCTGGGCAGCGAGGCCGAGAAGAGCGTGCAGGAACGCAAAATCGAGGCCCTGATCGCGCAGGCGGGTGGCCGAGCCGCGGCCATGTTGGCGCGAGCCAAGGACAAGACCCCACGGAAGGCGTTGGCCCAACACGAAGCCGACGCGATCACGGGTCCGAGTACGAAATTTGTCGGGCACGAATCCGAGCGTTACCCCGCTTCGGCGGTAACGCACTATGCGGCGATGCGGTATTGCGAATGGCTCTCCAAACGCACCGGCAAGCCCTATCGACTGCCGACCGAGGCCGAATGGGAATACGCCTGCCGTGCGGGTTCAAAGACCGCGTACGCAATGCCGGCCGGATCGATGTTGGAAGACTACGCATGGTTCAAAGCGAATTCGGCCACCGAGGAACGTCACCACGGTTCGACCCATCCTGTCGGTACGCGCCAGGCCAACGTCTGGGGCCTTCACGACATGTGTGGCAACGTCATGGAATGGTGCCTCGACCACTACGTACCCGACGCGTTCGACCGCTTCGCGAAATTGCCGATCGTTGCTGGCGCGATCGCGCGACCCTGCTTCCCGCCGACCGATTGCCGCTGGAGCCACGTGGCCCGAGGAGGACATTGGCGCAGCGAATGGCGCGACCTTCGCAGCGCGGCACGAATCGGCTCCGAGCGCTCGTGGGTCCGCGGCGATCCGTTCGACCCGCCGGCCCTCTGGTGGTTCTACGGTCACGACAACATCGGGCTTCGCGTGTGTCGATCGTTCGACGAAGATGAACTGAATGGCCTGAGTCCAAAAGTCCAACGCGGCAACGACGAAGTGTTCACGCCGCGATAGACGAACCGGTCGCGTAGTTCACGTCTCGCGAGTTGTCCCGATGCGATCTCGATTTTCCCTCCTCGTTGGGGTGGGGTTCCAAGTCCAAACGCACGATTGGCCCGCCGAGTTCGCCAATGCCAAGGCGGGTTTGCGGCGGCAAGTGCGAAGTAGTCTCGGACAAATTGACGAATTCGATCTGTACTGGAGTTCGTTCAATAGGAGCATGGCGAATGAAGTGGCGGATCAAGCCGCGTTCGGATGCCGATGCGCCGAAATTGCGGTTGGCGATAGAATAAAGGCAAAACATGAATCGCTTACCATTCATCCTGTTGCTCGCACTCGTCGGGTGCAGTCGCCCCACCTCGTCGCCTCCGGCCAGCCCGGCGCCGGCAACGTCGTTCACGATCGTCCATCCGACGAAACGGACGATCCCCAAATTCATCGATCAGCCCGGGACAATTCGAGCCTTCGAGGAGGCACCGATCTTCGCCAAGCTGGCCGGGTTCGTTCGCAAAGTCAACGTGGACATTGGCGACGCGGTCGATGGGACGGTCCTGGCCGAATTGAGCATTCCGGAGCTGGAAGACGAATCGCGGCAGAAGCTCGCGCTCGTCGAACAAGCGAAGGCCGAGGTCGAACAGGCGAAGAAGCAGGTCGCGATCGCCGAGTCGAACGTCAGTTCGGCCGACGCGATGATTGTCGAGAGCCGGGCCGGGCTCGAACGGGCGACGGCCACGTTCGATCGCTGGGAGTCCGAATCGAAGCGCGTGGCCGAGATGGTGCGGACCAAAGTCGTCGACCCGATTGTCGGCGACGAGACGCGCAACCAGTTCCGCGGTGCCGAGGCGGGTCGTCGCGAAGCCCAGGCCCGCGTGACGGTCGCCGAGAAGTCGGCCCTCAAGGCGCGGGCCGAACTCGGCAAGTCCGAGGAAGACGTGAAGGCCTATGCGGCCCGACGCCAGGTCGCCGAAGCCGAGGCGGCCCGCCTGGTCACGTTGCTCGACTATCGAAACATTCGCGCGCCGTTCGCCGGGGTCGTCACGAAGCGCGGCATCGATACGGGCCATTTCGTTCATCCGGCCGGCACCGTGCGGGCCGAGCCGCTGTTCACGGTCGTTCGGCTCGATACGGTTCGCGTGCCGGTGGACGTGCCGGAAGCCGACGCCGGGTTGGTTCACAAGGGGCAAAAGGCCGTTGTCAAGGTGCCCGCGATGAACGCCGAGTTCACCGGAACCGTGAGTCGAACGTCCGAGGCGCTCGACCCGGCGTCGCGGACGTTGCGGGTTGAAATCGATTTGCCGAACGCGAACAAGAAACTTCGGCCCGGCATGTTCGTCACCGCGAAGATCACGGCCGAGATGCCCGAGGCCTGGGTGCTCCCCGCGACGGCCGTCGTCAAGCAAGCGGACCAGACCGTCGTGTTCCTGCACGTCGAAGGCAAGGCGGTCCGCTTGACAGTCCAGCCCGGCCGAACCGATGGCACCTGGACCGAAGTCTTTCGCAAACAGAAGGCGGCCGCATGGGAAGATTGGGTTGGCGGCGAACGCGTTCTGAATGGAGCGACCGGAACGCTGGCCGATGGAATGCCGGTCGCCGTGCGCGAGTAGTGCGCCATAGTCGCGCAAGGGTCCAAGTCTGGAAGCCGCTTCGGCGACACGCAGCTAGCCCCGGCCGATGGCCTCGAGGCCGGGGTCGCCCTCAAGTTCCCCAAACCGAACGACCGATACAACCGGTACGGAACGCCCAGCGACCGGGGAGGGGAGATGGTCCGTCTTCGCGTCCCGACGCTCGCATTACTGTTCGTCGCGGCGACGGCCCAGGCCCAGTCGGCCAAACTCGGCCAACCAATCGCACGCGCTCAAGATGGTCCGCTGCCGATCAATCTGGCCACCGCGTTGAAGCTTGCCCACGCCCGAAACCTCGACGTGCAACTCGCGGCCGAGCGGGCCAACGTCGCCTACGCACGACTCGATCGGGCACGCGTCGCCTGGCTGCCGACACTCTACCTCGGAGCCGACTACGCTCGGCACGACGGGCGAATTCAGGACATCGTCGGCCAGGTCTTTCCCACGTCGCGTAGTTCGTTCCTGGTCGGGGCCGGGCCGTCGGCAGTGTTCTCGCCATCGGAAGCGATCTTGGCGCCGCTGGCCGCTCGGCAAGTCGCCGCCGCCCGGGACGCGGATCGCCAAGCCGCCGAGAACGACGCGACTCTCGCCGTGGCCGAAGCGTACTTCAATGTGCAGCAAGCCCGCGGCGATCTTTCCGGTGCGCTCGAAGCGGAACGGCTCGCGACCGATCTGGTTCGTCGCGCCGAAGGCCTGGCGGGCGGCTTGGCCCCGCCGGTTGAAGTCCATCGCGCGAAGACGGAACTCGCCCGCCGCAAGCAAGCGAGTGAATCGGCGCGTGAACGCTGGGAGACGGCCGGGGCGGAATTGAACCGGCTTCTACGTCTGCCTCCCGCCGAGGTCGTGAACCCGACCGAGCCGCCGGAGCTTCGGTTCGATCTCGTCGATCCATCAACGAAGGTCGATGAGTTGATTCCACTCGCCCTGACCACTCGGCCGGAACTCGCGTCCCATCAGGCGCTCGTGGCCGCGACGCTCGCCCGCATCCGCCAGGAAAAACTCCGCCCCCTGGTGCCGAGCGTCGTGATCCGAGGCAACGCGACGAACCCTGGCGGGACGCTGGCCGGCGGGGGCTTTTCGGGCGGGACGAACGGCGAAGTCTCGAACTTCGGCTGGCGCAACAGCATCGACGTTCAGGTGCTGTGGGAGTTCCAGAACCTGGGGCTCGGCAATCGGTCGGCCGTCCGTGAGCGCGAAGCCGAGAACCGGATCGCCGTGCTCGAATTGTTCCGCACGCAAGATCGCGTCGCGGCGGAAGTCGTGCAAGCGCACGCGCAACTCGGACGAGCGACCGCACGAATCGCGCTGGCCGAAGAGGGCGTGCGATCCGCGAGCGAGACGGTGAAGACGAATCTCGAAGGCTTGTCCCAGACGCGCCGGATCGGCGATACACTCGTGCTGGTGTTCCGGCCACAAGAAGCCGTGTCGGCCGTGCAAGCCCTCGATCAGGCGTACCGCGATTACTTCGGCGCGATCGCCGACGCGAACCGGGCCCAGTTCCGACTCTACCGTGCGCTGGGCCAACCGGGCCGATGCGTCGTGAACGAAGCCGGCCAGGTCGCGGCGAAGATTGGCATGCCAAGTTCGCCCGCGATCGAAGGCGACTTCGCGGCCGAACGCAAGTGAGATGTTTGTGCATTCCAGTTTATCGAGCGGATCGAAGCTGCCGGCACAGAGGCGACACCAGAGCCCGTTCACCGGCACATCAAGTCGCTGCGATCCCGGGCAAATCGAGTTGGCGCTCGATTACCGGGGCATCGCTAGTGGCTGCAGAGTTACCGAAAACCGCCGCGAACAATC
>JANLUE010001199.1:0-1172 GCA_031363325.1 Gemmataceae bacterium | reverse complement strand
TGCCGAACGTCTTCACGGCGTTCGCGGACATTGGCCTTGGTCTATGCGCGACGGCCGCGCTTTCGCCGAACTCAGTCGATGCCGCATTCCCGTGGAAGGCGGCCCTACTCCTGATCGCGTCCGGCTGTCTTTACTCGGCGGGCATGGTCTGGAACGACTATTTCGACTTCGAGGAAGATCGCCGCGATCGACCGTTTCGCCCATTGCCCGCCGGTCGAATCTCGATTCGCTCGGCCGTGGCGCTCGCCAGTTCGTTGATGCTCGTCGGGCTCGGGTGTGCCGCGCTCACGGGCAAAGTCGGGGCGGCCATCGCGGGCGGGCTCGTTGTGGCAATCCTGGCCTACGATGCTCGAATCAAACGAACGCAGTTCGCGCCCCTTGGGATGGCGCTCTGTCGATTCTTCAATGTGTTGCTCGGCCTTTCGCTTGCGGAACCGTCGGCCCTGCCGATCGTCACGCGCGTTCATTTAGCCCTCACGGTCGGCCTGTACATCGTCGGCGTGACCTGGTTCGCTCGCACCGAGGAAAAACGGAGCGACCCGAAGGTTCTCGCCAAGGCCGCGCTCGTCATGCTCGGGGCGGCACTCCTCGGATTGGCCGTCGCGAGTCGAGTCCCGCCGGGCACGAGTTCGCCGTTCTTCCCGTACGTGCTGGCCGCCTGGGGCTTCTGGGTCGGCGGGCCGGTGCTTCGAGCGGTCCGCAAACCGACCCCCGACCGAGTGCAAGCCGGCGTGAAGCGCGCAATCTTCGGTCTCGTCGGGTTGGACGCCCTGTTGGCGAGCGTCTTCATCGGTACACCGGGATTGCTGCTAGTGCTGTTGCTCCCGCCGGCACTTTTGCTAGGCAAATGGGTGTATTCGACTTGAGTCGGGACGGAGCAGCGCGAACAATCGCCGTATCACAAACATGGGCCGCGTCTCTATTGGAAACCGTTCATGGACCGTCACATTGGGTTGATCGCCGTTGGGGTATTCTTGATGGCTAGCGTGCCGACCACTGCTTCGCCCGAAGCCACCGAGCGGGCGAAGAAGTTCGTCGCCGCGCACGAGTCCAAGGTTCGGCCGCTCGACATCAAGGCGGGCCAGGCCTGGTGGAACGCGAACGTCTCCGGCAAGGACGAGGACTTCAAGGCCAAGGAGGAAACTCAGAACCGCATCGACGAAGCGCTCGCC
>JANLUE010001110.1:0-7477 GCA_031363325.1 Gemmataceae bacterium | reverse complement strand
TCGGTCTACACGACCTGCCAGCCGGAACACGGCGTCGCCGACAACATGGCCGGCGAACAAGCCCGACTGGCCGTCGACACCCGAGCCTTCCCGGTCCTGATCTACGATCCCCGCGCCGGCGACACGGTCAAGACGCGCCTCTCGCTCATGGGCAACCCCAACATGAAGGGCGACTGGTACGTGCACCCGAAGACGAACCAGGAGATCACGTTCGTGGACTTCGCCCGCAGCGAAGGCCGCTTTTCGAAGCACTTCGACAAAGACGGCAACCCGTCCGAGACGGTGCTGATGGCCAAACAAGATCGGCTCGAGAACTGGCACCTGCTGCAGGAGCTGGCGGGATACCGGTAGGCTTGTTATTGGTCGAGTCGAGAGCCATCGTCGAACATCTGTCCGCAGCGTGGGCAACGGAAAGCGATCGAATCGGGGTCGACACGTTCGACCCCGACATCGCAATCCAAACAGTGGGGATCGAAGAAGAGCCCGATCGCCCTGGGGATCAGTCGTTTGAGTGCGAGCATTCCGCCCCAGGAAGCGAGCGGTTGGCCGATCGCCAGCGCGAAACAAGCGACCGTCCAACCCACGATACAGAGCGCCGTGAAGTCGTGGGCGTTCAGATTTGGCTTGAAGCGAATATCGTTCTCCCAGGAAGGCATGGAGTCTTCGCTGAAGAGATCTTCGCCCGGTATGTTGAGTTGTAACTGAAGGTCGCGCGAAACATTCGTGAAGTTGATCGGGCCGATCAGCCAATGAAGCGCTGGTACTTTTCGTCGGACGCGATCCAGGCCCACCTCGTGGGGCTGACTTTGCTCGTCGTGTTGGGTGCTTCCTGGCTGAATGGCGGCGGCGGTTTGCCGAAAGACGATTGTCGGCACGCGTTCCTCTTTATCGCGATCGCCTACCCGGTTTTGCTCGTCCTGATTCGCCTCAAGTGCCGTTGGGACAACCTGGATTGAGTGACGTCATGGACCCACTCGAAGTTTGCGACTTCGCCCAGGGACTCGACCTCGCGCTCGAGTTTCTCAAACGCACCCGCTGGGAGCTCCGGACCCTGCGCAAGGTCCACGTTCATGCCGATCGACTTCAGGTCTTCGACGTGAACGGCGACTTCTTCGAAGTCCGCGGCATCGGCTACCCGGACCCCGACGTGATCCCACTGCTCCGCGCCGTCAACACCGCCTTCGACCCGACCACGATCCACGAACCGACCGACTTGCCCTACAAGGAATTCAAGACCGGCCGCCGCCACGCCTGGGCGGAAGATCGGGTGATGTGAGGTGTCCGGTGGATCTTGTTGGCGGCGCTGAGGAAACGCAATGTCGGTGACTCTAAGGCGTCCGTCGGCGGAGATTTCGAGATGGGAATGATTGAGGAGGCCCGCGAAGCCATTAATGAGGGCCGTGACTTCGGCTGGACAATGCCGCTCGTCGTCGCCCTTGGCCGCGAAGGTCGTCGCTGGAGCCTCCGATGGGTCGAACAATGTCTCCGCCGACTCCTGCCGTTCGCCGAGTCGGACGACAACGCTTCCGTCCTTGACGCAATCAATGAACTGAATCGGTACGAGGGCCTCACGCCGTCGCAAGATGAAATCTGGGATCGCTCCTATGAGATCAGTCGGCCGTGTTACGCTGCTCGGGTCGCTGTCTGCCACTTGTACCGGGCATGGTGGTACAGCCGATTTCAGGAGGACGATCAGTTCGTTGTCGCTCAGGAGGCGGCGCTCCGGTTAATGCTCGAAGGCACTGGCCGCGCCAACGAGTTGCGTGACGCGTTGTTTGAAGAGTACGATCGGGTCGCTGCGACGGCGGCCGCCGCCGAACCTCTTGCTTCATCAGGTGGCTGAGGGCGGCTCTGCTAGTCGTTGCCGGCGAATGTTGAGGCTATTCAAATGGCTAGAAGAGTGTGGATGAGCGTGATCGTGCTGGCGGCAGTCGCATCGAGTAGCCGTGCGGTCGTCTTTCTGAGGATACACGACGCCGTTGATGACTTCGTGTTGGTGGACGCCGTGTCCGGCCAGAAACCGGTGAAGGAATCTGCTGCCAAGGTCCGGGCGATTCAGAAGATCGTGATTGCAAACGATGTCGAGAAGAACGAGAAGCTCTTCGGCAAGCCGGTCCGCAGGCACCCCGACAACTACGCGATGCCGGTCGCTCAGTCTCGTAGCTTCATGATTTCCGGCATTCGCTACGGGGACGAGACGATGAACAAGGACCACACGGATTTTCATCCAATTGGCGACTTCGCCGCCATCGAGATTCACTACGGAATCGACGGCAAAAGTCCTTCGTTCGCTCTTCTCTATTTCAAGATGGACAAGGCATTCCCCGGACTGAAGAAGGTCGAGGACAAGGACGCCGAAAAGCCAGCCAAGACTGGAACGACAACCCGAAAGAACACCATCGACATTGACCATTGGAACCAGATAAAGCAGGAAATGAACAAGGAGAAGGTCGCTGAACTCTTCTCGACGGCCGCGGGCGACTACGCACCCGGGACGGATTACCTTACGCGAAGCTCGGGTTCGCGCCATGGGGGCGACGGGAAGGTGCACGAGACATTGGAATGGCGAAGCGCGAACGGGCGCATCGTTGTCGAATTCGATGCGAAGGGAAAGCTTGTGACATCGGAGTATTTCAAACCAGGTCGCGACCCAGTGACCAATATCTCCGAGCGGCTCAAGTGGGATCAGGAGAGGTTTGACAAAGTGAAGAAGTACATCGAGGACCGCATCGCAGCGAAGTAAGCACGTTCGGCGTACGGGTCGTGCGCCCATCCCGCCGGCGAATGCGATGGATCGAATCGGGCGGAGAAGATGGACCGTACCTATGTTCGCAGTCGACTGGAAAGGCGATCCAGAAACTGAATGTCACAAAAGATAGCCCCACTTTCGACACGCCAGCAAGTGCTCGCGGCCTTGTCGCGGATCATCGGGCTCCCGCTGACGGCCGCGCGACGGGCGGCGGACATGCGGATGTTTCATTTCGGCGAACTGCGTCCAGTCGATCGTGGATCGGTCGCTGACTTCGCGCTGCATGTTCAATGTCCCTGGCGTATCGAAGGCGCGGATGGCATTGTCACTGGACGTTCGGACTTCTGGGAGCCGATGGTCGACGGTCCGCCTTTCGACCACGCTTTGGATTATGAAAAGTCGCCCAACCTCCAAGACGTTCGGCTCGATTCGTGGTTTGCGGACAACAAACAATCCCTGGTCGTCAAGAGAATTGACGCCGACGAATTCGGCGGGGCGTCCCTCCGGCTTGATGGAGGTTTCGTCCTTCGGCTGTTTCCCGCCGGGACGCGCGGCGAGGACTGGCGGCTACTTGGGCCGATGACCGGGGCCTCGCATTTCGTTGTCAGTGGCGGCGTGGTCGAGCCCGAGGTCGAATCGGGAGACTGATCGACCAGAATCCAGTCACCACTGTGCCACCCCCAGGTGAAGGGCGGCAGAGTGTCCGACACGAAAGGTGTGTGACAACCGGGACGGGTGCCGTTTCCGGGCGGCCAGCACGGCACCGTCGAGAGTGTCCGACAGAAAGTACTCGCCGGACTCTGGCTCAATCGCCACGTACCGTCCCCGGTGGTCCGCCTCGAGCGCGACTCTCAAATCATTGGCGTAAAGTTGCTTCGCTCGGTCGATAACGGATTGTGTGTCGGCCGATACCATGCCAGCCCCTTGCGAGAACCCTCTCCACGATTATAGACTCACGATTGAATGCGTGCGTGATCAGAGGTCCTTCGAAACGTGACGCTATACCAGTTCGTCGGCCCCAAGCGGATCGCCGACCGCGTTCGTCCCGAGCCGGCCGGCGTGCCCATCCGCTCGCCGGGTGATGTCGTCGCCTGGATGCGCTCCACCGATCAGGAGCTTTCGGGCGAGTGCGTGATCGCCACGTTCGTTGTGGATCAGGCCGGGGTTCTGCTCCTTGCGGATCGGCGGTCGGAGCATGTGGCGTGCGCGGGCCGGCAACCGGTTCGGTCGGCGGGCGAAATCACAATTGTCGTCGGCCGTACGGTCGAGGTGGTCGCGGTCACGTCCGCTGGCCAGGACATTCGTCTCACGGGGCCGACTTTCGAAATTTTTGTCGCGCCGGGCTTGCGAGATTCACCGCGCGGAATTATCCCTTGGCGCTGGGGCTTGATGCGCGCGGGCCAATTCGGGCCGCGGCAACTCAATTCTCACGATGTTCAATTCGTGTCCGGCATGAAATGCTACAAAATGACACAAAATGACACAAAAAACGAAAGATGTTTTCCGGCCCGACATTGAAATGTCCCAAAATGTCCACGAATGTCCCAAATTTCAAAAGAAGTTTTTGGTTCGGTGGGCGGAGGGCGAAGACAACTCGTTCTCGGTGGCCAATCACCCGAGCTCGAGCGCACGCCGTCGGTCCTTGAACGGCGCAGCCTCGTTCGCCAATTGGCGGCTCGGCTCGTCATCGGCAATGGTGGCCAATCGGAATTATCAATCGGAGACTCGATAATGGTTGAAACGCGTCCGGCAAACAAAGCGGGCCGAGCGGCTCGCGCGGGAAGGCGGGAGTAGCCAGGGCGACCAAGAACACCAAGCGCGTCACGCGTGATCGATGGGGGGCTCTCGTCGACATCCGTGTCTGGCGGTCTGGCCACTCGACAAGCAATTTCTCGCAGTCCCCGAACTGTGACGGGAGCAACTTCAGTTCTCTCATTCGCCGCCGTCGCATTGCGGCCAAAAGAAAGGGTCGTCATAGATGGAGACGGGGCGATTGAATCCATCACGCTTGTTCGGCCAACACTGTCGCGGGTTGTTGGCGGCGTAGGGATCGGTTGTGTTGGATTGCTGCTCGCACTGGTTGTGTTTGGCCTGTACCGCCGGGCCTTCGTACTGGCGTTTGTCGCTTTCCTGACGATGTTGCTGTGTCCAGCGGCCGCCGTCGAGCAAGCCCTTACGCATCGGAATCCGCAGGTTCGCGAGGTCGCGTCGAAGTTGTTGCAGAAGCAATGAGGTGTACTGACTCGACCGCCTTACCCTTGACTATTGCACAACCCCGTTAGCGTGTACATCCGGCTTCCGCCGGCATGCCTGGGCCGAGGACCGTGCTATGAAGACGAAGGAATCGCCAGGTTTCCAGGTTTCCTCCGCCCCGCGAACCGCCTTGACCCACTCGGCCCTCTCGGTTATCTCGCCTCCTGGAATTGACCCGGAGGGCCGGTCCGATGGCCGTGCCACAAACGCGCCCCCTTTACGCCTGGGAACGCACGCCGCCGCCCCGTCCCGTGATCGAGGCGGCCCCGGAGCCCGATCCGTCCACGCTCGAACGCCTGGCCGCCCGCGAAATTTGGCGAGTCGCGCCGTCGCGCAAGCCGGCCGGCGGAACGCTCGAACCGCTCTCGCCCGAATGGTTCCGCCACCTCGAAGACAAACGCTATCGCCGACATGGCCGCTGGGTGCCATCGCTGCTCGAATTCAACCGGCACGCCAACGAATCGATCGTCGCGGTCGGCGATGGGCTTGGGTTCGACTGGGTGAAGTACGCGGAAGCCGGGGCCAACGTTGCGGTGATCGAACCGTCGAGCGAGCGGCAACGCCTTTATCGCGCGCACTTCGCGGCCCGCGACGTGTCCGTTCAATGTCTGCACGCCTCGTTCGAACATTGGCCGATGAGCGACGCCCGAACCGACGTCGTGACGGCCGTCTTCCACGATCGGCCACCCGCTTGGCACCGCATCGTGACCGAGGCGTATCGCGTCCTGCGGCCGGGAGGCAAGTTTCTGGCCGTGGTGCCGAGCCACTTCAACGCCACGCGCTGGCAACAGATTCTGTTGCCATGGCGATCTCTTTTCGCGCGGCGATCGAACGTCGAGCGCGAACGGTTCAGCGGCCGCGAGCTTCGAGCCGAGTGCGCGGCCTTCGCCCAAGTGAGCGTCCACAAACGACACCTGCGTCGATCCGAGCTTCCCTACGTCTGGCGCTGGATGCTACTGCCAGTGTCCGAACGCCTCATGGGCCGGTTCCTCGTGGTGAAAGCGTTCAAGCCACTCACTTCGGCGATTGCGCTGCGGGTCGCTGCGTAAGCCTCAACGCGTCTCGCCGTCCAGCTCGCGCCCCCGGGTCTCCTTCGCCAAGAACACCGAGGCGATCGTGATCCCGGCCATCGCCATCAAGTAGATTGCCACCGGTCGGGGGTTGTTGTTCGACCAGGCGAGGAGGGCGGTCGCGATTAATGGAGCGACGCCGCCCGAGAGCGGGGCCGCGAGTTGGTAGCCGAGCGAGGCACCGGTGTATCGCACCCGCGTGCCGAACAGTTCCGAGAGGAACGCCGCCTGGGGCCCGTACATCATCGCATGCCCAACCAGACCGACGACAATCGCAATCCAGACAGACGTGACCGACCCCACGTCGACGAGCCAGAAGAACGGGAATGCGAAGGCCGCCAGAAAGAACGCCCCGCCGAGGTAGATCGGCCGACGCCCGATTCGATCGGAGAGCGCGCCGAACAATGGCGTGACACACAAGTGGACAATCGCGCCCAGGAGCACGCCGTTCAGCACGGTGTCGCGCGAAAGCTCGGTTCGCTTCGGCACATAGCTGAGCGCGAACACGCTGAAAAAATAGTAGTAACTGTTCTCGGCCATGCGGGCTCCCATCGCCAGGAGCACGTTACGCGGGTAACGGCGCAAGACTTCGAGGATCGGCGGGCCGGCGACCGGGGCCTCCTGCAACGCCGTTCGGAACAGGGGGCTTTCCAGGATTCGGAAGCGCAGGAACAGGCCCACGCCCGTGAGCAACACGCCGGCCAGGAACGGCAATCGCCAACCCCAGTCGAGAAACTCGTCTTCGGGCAACAGGCTGGCCAGGTTGAACGCGGCCGTCGCCAGAAGCAAGCCGGCCGGCGCGCCGGCCTGGACCCAACTCGCCAGATAGCCGCGTCGATTCGCTGGCCCGTGTTCGACGACGAGCAACACCGCCCCGGCCCATTCGCCGCCAACGCCAAGTCCCTGAATGAATCGCAAGATGACGAGCAAGACTGGCGCGAGCGCGCCGGCACTCTCGTACGTCGGCAAGAGGCCGATGAAGAACGTCGAGAGGCCAACCAACATCAGAGTCGTAACCAGGGTCGATTTGCGGCCGACCCGATCGCCGAAGTGAGCGAACACGATGCCGCCGATCGGCCGGGCCACGAAGCCGACCGCGTAGGTTCCGAATGCGGCCATCGTACCGACGTACGGGTCGGCCGACGGAAAGAACAGTTTCGGAAAGACGAGGGCGGCCGCCGTGCCATACAGGAAGAAGTCGTACCACTCGATGGCCGTGCCGATGAAACTCGCCCCGACGACCTGGCCAATCGACGAACGGGCCGGGGGGTTCATGCGGGACTTTCGCGACGAGGGAGAGTTCGTGCGCTAGAGAATACGCCCAGAGGGTCGTTCCGTGTAACACGATCCGCTTTTTCGCCAACTCTCATTGACCTCTCAGACATTCTGTCTTATCATCCCATCC
>JANLUE010001091.1:0-1043 GCA_031363325.1 Gemmataceae bacterium | reverse complement strand
TCTTCCAACGTCGCCACGCCGAAGTCGTCGGCGGGCCGCCGCCCATGGCCGAGCCGGTCGGCCCAACGCGAATGAGCTACGCGGCCGTCCCGATCGCCCAGTCCCAAATGGGAACCGCGACTCCCGCCTCGAAGAAAAACGACACCACGGGCTTGTTGCGGAAGCTGTTCCGGGGCGACTGAGCAGTCACCAGGATTCGGCCGCGAGAACGGCGACGGCATAGGCGCACGCCGCTTCCGACTGGCTCGGCCCGATTCGCTCCGCGAACGAATTCGTCGGCAGGCCGCACTGCTCGAGCGCCGCGCGGGCCAGAAACTCGCCGGAACCCGACAGATAAATCGTTGTCGGCTCGGCGGTGCGCTCGATGACTCGACGCACGGCCGAGCCGATCAACGCTTTCTGGGCTTGAAACGCGGACTCGGCCAACTCTCTTGTTTTCTCAATCGCAATTGTTTCCGAATCGCCCCCGAGCATCCGGGCCAGTCGGGCGTGGGCGTTCGATACGGTCATCGGTCGGCCGTCGGCCGTCGAGCGGTTGTCGGATTCTTCCGGCAACAGGCCGAGCAAGACGTAAACATCGTGCGTGGTCGCGAACCACTCGGCCGCCAGGTTCGGCAGGCCGAGCGCGCTCATCGGCGTTCGCTTGGCCCCCGTGTAGACGAGTTCGCTCGATTCGAGCCGCTCCGGGTCCGTTCGACCGGCCGGGACGGGGACACCAGCGCGAAGTGGGATCACGTCCGTCGTGGTCGAGCCGGTATCCACGAGCAGGCCGTGCCCGCTCCGCATGAATCGACCGACGAAGGTCGCTTGCGCGTGCCAGTTCGCGGCCGCGACCGCGAGCCAACTTGCCGAAGCGTCGTCGATTAAATGAAACCGCCCGTCCGTGCCCCAGACGCGGGCCCGGTCGCCGAACACATCGCGAATCGCGGCGAGAATATGGCGGACGCCGTCCCGTCTCGTCGGGAAGCAGTCGCACAGCTCGCCCGTCATCGTGACGCCAACCCGAATCGCGTCCGGAAACAGTTCGGCGAGCTGTCGAAGCT
>JANLUE010001062.1:0-5956 GCA_031363325.1 Gemmataceae bacterium | reverse complement strand
ACGCGGCGATCCGCGCGGCGAATTCATGGCCGTGCAAATCGCGCTGGAGGACGAGTCGCAAACGCCCGCCGCGCGCAAGTCGCTTGCCAGCCGCGAAAAGGCACTGCTCAAGGCCCACGAACGAGAATGGCTTGGCCCGCTCGCGGCGTTCACCGTGGACGCGGAGAAAGTGACTCGGTACCTGGGCGGGGTGCGGAGCGAAGGGCCACCTGTAGAACATCGATTTTCACGAGGTTGGCTGACACGCTTGGAGTTTCCGAGCCTGACGGTGCGCCAGGCACGCGCGTTGACGGCGACAAGCGCCGCGCGCCTCCTCCAGGAACTCGTCGTCCACTTGCTCGAAGCCGAGGAAGACCCGCCGTTTGAACCCGGTCCGGACGTTCCCGAGGACATCGATCCGTACGACGGGCCCGGGTTGCATTCACTCTGCCGTTGTCCGTACCTGCCGTCGGTTCGCGTCTTCCAACTGGGCGAAAGCGTGACCAACTCCGACGGCCAAGACGAGGAGTACATGAATTGCCATACGCGTGGTGAGCAGGCCTACCATGTCGTCAAGCAAATGCCGGCCATCGAAGAACTCTACTTGTTGGCGCATCGAGTGGAGGCCTCGAAGTTGTTCGCGCTGCCGATGCCGAACCTGCGCGTGCTGCAACTGTATCACAGCGTCGACTACCCGCTGGATCGCCTGGCCGCGAACGCGTCGCTCGCGAACCTGACCTCAATCCGGTGTCATCCGCACGCCCTGGAATACGACGATGCGGAAAACGGAGCCTACATTCGCCTGCCGCATCTGCGCGCCATCTGCCGCTCGCCACATCTCAAGAAGCTGACGCAACTCGCGCTGCGCCTCACCGACTTCGGCGATCGCGGCGCGGACGAAATCGTTTCGTCCGGAATTCTCGAGCGACTTCGCGTGCTCGACCTGCAAAGTGGCTGCATCACGGACGCGGGGGCCAAGGTGCTCGCCGCGAGCCCGGCCATCGAGAAACTCGAATTCCTCAATCTCCGGAGCAATGCGTTGGGATCGGGGGCGGAAGCTTTGTTCGGCGCGGTCGGCGTGAAGGTGGACGTGTCGCATCAACACCCCAGCACGGGGCCGAGCGGGGATGACGATATGCCCGAATATTTGTCCGAAGGCGACATCGAGTAAGCGATGGCCCGCTTCGTCTTGATCGCCAATCCCGGCACGCCGCGCTGCGAAACATTTCGCCGGGAATTTCAGGCGTTTCATGTCGATCGCGTGCCGGCAGCCGAGTTGATCGTCGTTCCGTGGAGCGAAGTGATTCGCCGTGCCGGCAATCTCGACGACCTGCCGGCTTTCGACCGGCCCGCCATCGTCCGCATCGAGTCGCCCGGCAAATGCGAGCTGGCCTACCGCCAAATGCTCGAAGTCGGTGCGCGGGATGACCCCTCCGAGTCGCCATTCGACTGGCTCGCCGAGCCTATCCCCAGGGGCCTCATCGTCCGGCCCGGCCTGTGGTATCGGGGGTTTTGCGCGGTACTTGCGGGCCTGCGTCGTTCGTTCGATCGCCGGCCGCATCTGACGCCTTCGGCCTGTCCACTCGCGATCGCGGAAATGTTTGACAAGAACGCGACCTTGGCCCGCCTGGCTGACAACGAAGTACCGGTGCCGGAATGGCTGCCGACGAGTCGGATTCCGAACGACGACTTCGAGTTATTGACGATGTTCGCCGATCGAAACTGGTCCTGGCCTCGCACCTACGTGAAACTGAACACGGGTTCGTCCGCCCGAGGCGTCGTCGTGCTCGATCGTCTTCCGGAGCAAAACAGGGCCGTGTCGACGCTGGCCTGGCACCATGGTCGCGCATTGAACACTCGCGACGTTCGCGAGCTCAGTTTTGCCGAGTTTAACCAAACGATCAGCTTCTTGCGCGTCGAAGGGGCCACGATTCAGCGTGGCGTTCCCTTGGCCCAAATCGACGGGCAGAACTTCGATCTTCGGGTCGTGTGCCTGAAGGGCCGGCCGATCGCGAGCATCTTTCGAATCAGTCCACACCCCATGACGAATCTGCACCTCGGCGGCCGACGTGGCGACTTCGCGCGGTGCCGGGCGGCCATCCCGTCGCGCGACTGGCTCGATGCGCTCGATCATTGTGTCGAGGCCGCCGACTGCTTTGATTCGGACATCGTCGGTGTGGACCTCGTTTTCGAGCCCGGGTTCCGTCGGCACGCCGTGCTCGAGGTCAACGCGTTCGGCGACTTTTTCCCCGGCTGGACGGATTCTGGCGGCAGGTCGATTCACTCCCTCTGGATGTCGGCAATCGAACTGACGGCGTGATTTAATGACATCCGAGGAAATGCGATGACCCAACCAACCTTCGTCGACCGGGTCCAACTCGACCAGAAGATCTCCTTCGCTTGAAACGGATCTTTGCCATCACAACGCCGACTCCCGCCGAGACCGTCCGCCCATTGACTATCCCAATTCGTCACGCACTGCGTGGCGTTTTCAATAGGCGATTGGAATTTGACAATTCGATTTGCGGGCCACATCTTGCAAACTCACCCCAACAGCCTCAGCCCGATCGGCAGCGACTCGCCGAACAATTGCCCGCGGTCGCCGGCGGCCATGTCGACGATGCGCTCGACCATCTCGGGCCAGGCGGCCGGGGTCTTTTGGTTGCGCAAGACGGCGAGGACTTTCGTTCGCATCTCGTCGTCGATGTCCAGCGCACGTTGGCCGGTCATGCGGGTCAGGTTCGCCAGGCAGAACGCCCAGCCGTTGCGCTCGCTGTCGTTGGCGGGCTCGAAGGCGATCAGTTGTTCGAGCCACTTCTCGACGACCTGGGGGTGCAACACCAAATTGAGTGGGCCGTAGAAGAGTGAACGCGAGCCGATGCGGGTCAGGGCCCAGAAGGCGTACGTCGGTACGGGCGCTTTTTGGACTTGCCGCAATAACGCCTGGCCGAGCGCCTCCTTGGTGCCGACATCGAGTCGTTCGAGGCTGGCGACGGCTCGCCACATCTCGGCCAGCTCGTTGGCACCCGGCTTGGCCGCGCCTTTGCCTTTCGCGGGGATCAGGATCGGTCGAAGGCGATTCATCAACGTATTCTGAATCGCCGTTCCGAGCCCGCCGGCCACGCGCCGCCACATGATCCAGTAGTCGGCCCCGCCCTCGGCTTGAACCTGCGAGACGCCGCCGGTGCGGAACGGGGCGGCGAGCATCTTCCAAAGTTGCTCGATGCGATAGCGGTCGAGCGAGTCGCCGAATCCGGGCCGGAGGCAGTAGCCCGCGAGGTGATACCAGCGGTTCAAGTGTTGGGCCGAGCGCGTGCGGCGGTCGGCCTGTTCCTCGGCGAACGACCAGAGCCGGCGACACAGACCGGTCGGCCAGTCCGAGCGCGACGATTCGAGGACGGCCTCCAGGTTCTTAGTCAGTTCGTTCGGCGGCGAGTCACCTTCGTAGGTCGCCTTGATCCGTTCAGCGGCAAGTTGAATTTGCTCCTCGGGCAACACGTCGGTCATGCCGGATCGATCGCCGCCCTCGCCTTCTTCGGCGGAGCCCGCGTCAGTCACGATGTCGCGGACATTGAACTCGAGTCGCCAGCGGTTCGCGCCGTCCTTCGCGACGCAGTAGAGTTCGAGCGTGCCGATCTCCGTGGACCGGGCCGAGAGCGTGACGGGTACGTGCTTGGCACCCGCCCGCTTGCCGCCACGGAGGACGGTGTGCAGGGGCGGCAGTTGCAGAAGATGTTCGGGCGGAATGGTGAGCACATCGCCCGGCTTGTCCTTGCCGCGCACTGTCGAAGTAAACAGTGGGAACAACACCGGTTGGCCAAGTGCGAGTTCAAGTTCCGGCTTCGGCAGCGTGACTTCCTGGCCCTCTTCAAGTCGACGCGGCACGACGCACAACAGTTGCGAACCCGTACCACCGCCGACCGCGATGTAATAGGACCGGGGGATGCCGCCGCCGATTCGTTTGCCGCCGCTGTGTCGAAGCCACGCGAGGTACGCTGCACCCCAGGCGACCGCGAGATCGAGTGACGGATTGGCAAGTACGAGTGGATGCCAGTCGTCGCCGTACCACGGCCTCATCGCCTCGACGAGTCGGTCGCGCAAGGCTTGCGGCTGGAAGACGCCGCCGTTGAACAGGATCGCGTCCGGTCGTTCGTCGCCTTTCAATTGGCGACGCAGGAACGCGGCCAGGTGCTTCGTGACGGCCGGGTCGGCGACGTAGGGCAGGCCCATTTCCTGCAAGCCGGCGCGGGCCGAACGAACCGGCTCCGAATCGGGCGGCACGACCGGGAAGAAGCCGTCGAGGATCGCCTGGCGCACGTCGTCCGGCGTGATCTGCGTGTGCAACGACCCCCCGACGACGCTGCGGCCACGACCTTGCACCGTGACCGAAACACTGGCCGGGTGCTTCGGCGCGAGCAGTTGTTCCTTCGCCTGCCGACACGATTGCACCAACATGCCGAACTGGGCCGCGTCGAGTTTGCCCGCTTGCGGCAGTCGCGCCTCCATCTGCTTGGCGAGCGCCAGGTCCATGTTGTCGCCGCCGAGCAACAGGTGATCGCCGACGGCCTCGCGGACGAACGTGAGTTCACCCTTCTCCTCGGCCGCTTGGATCAAGCTGAAGTCGCTGGTTCCGCCGCCGACATCGACGACCAGGCAACGCATGCCGGGGGCCATCTTCGTGACTTCGTGCGGATCGCTGAGGCCGAGCCAGCAATAGAACGCCGCCTGCGGTTCTTCGAGCAGCGAGACGTTTTTGAAGCCCGCTTCCTTGGCGGCCTGCATCGTCAGGTTGCGGGCCACGTCGTCGAACGAGGCGGGCACCGTGAGCACGACCGTCTGTTCTTCGAGCCGATCGGCGGGGTCGCGATTCGCGACGTTGTTCCAGGCTTCCACGAAATGCTTCAGGTAACGAGTCGAGACTTCGAGTGGCGACAGGCGAGGCACGTCGGGCGGGGCGGTCCAGGGCAACAACGGGGCGGTTCGATCGACGCCAACGTGGCTGAGCCACGACTTGGCGCTCGACACGAGTCGGCCCGGCACCTTGGCCCCATGATTGCGAGCGAACTCGCCGACGGCGTAGGCCGCGTCCTTGTTCCACGGCAAGCCCACCGAGCCCGGCGGCAGATCGTGCTGGCCCGGCACGTACAAAAACGAGGGTAGGAGCGAACGATCGGCCAATTGCCCGGCCGCCACGAGCTGCGCGACGGCGAAGGTCTTGAGCCCGAGGTTGCCGACCCTGGGCTTGTTCCGCAGGTCGATGTACGCGAGGGCGCTGTTCGTAGTGCCGAGATCGATGCCGACGAGAAAGCGAGACATTCTTTAGGCCGCGTCCGTGAAGATTGGTCCTTGGTCATTAGTCATTGTTCAACGGCCATTAGTCAATGGCCTCCGGGGTTTTTGACGAATGAATCAGGACCACGCGATCGGCCTCGACATCGGCGGGGCGAACTTGAAGGTCGCGAACGCCGGTGGGCGGGCCGTCTCCAAGCCGTTCGAACTTTGGAAACACCCCGAGCGCCTCACAGCGGAGCTTCATCCGGGATGCGCTCGAGTGCGCGCAGCGTCGTTCGAGCCGGGCCCTGATGCTCAGCTTCGAACCCATGCCTCGCGAGTTTCTGCAGCCTGCGGATCCGCCAGTGCGCCTCACCAGTCTTCGCGAGAGATGGCGCCTGCTGGAACCGATGGGGCTGGACGCATTGCTGCTGTTGCGCTTCAACGCGGCGCTGCGGCAGCTCTCGGGCGAGCAGTTCATCCAGGTGCTGCACCAGCAACTGCGCGTCGCGGCCGTGGTGGTTGGACATGACTTCCGGTTCGGTCGCGACGGCGCGGCCGGCGCGCCGCAACTCGAGGCGGCCGGGCGACGCCTGGGTTTCGAGGTACGCGTGATGCCGCCGGTATTGCTGAACATGGAGCGGGTGTCCAGCTCGGCCGTTCGCGAAGCGCTCGCTGCAGGCGAGTTCCGCGCGGCCCACGCGCT
>JANLUE010001035.1:0-4056 GCA_031363325.1 Gemmataceae bacterium | reverse complement strand
CCACGGCGTTCGAGCCGATCCTCGAGCGAGAGGCCGCCGATGAATTCCATCACGAGGTACGGCGTCGGCCCATCGACTTCGACCGCGTGGATCGCCACGACATGTTCGTTCTTGACAGCGGCCACCGCCCGGGCCTCGCGCTCGAAGCGCTTGCGGGCCGACCCGTTCGCGGCCAGATGGGGAGCCATCAACTTGATCGCGACGATCCGCCGGAGTTTCGGATCGAACGCCTTCAGCACGACGCCCATGCCGCCCGAACCGACGACCTCGATGATCTCGTAGTGATCGAGCTTGCCGAGCAGATCGGGCCGATCGGCCGGCGCGAGCAGAGCCCGCACGTCGAACGGCGGCGGGTGTGAGAACCCAGTCGCGGCCCCGGGAGCTTCAAGTTGCCCGGCGGGGTTGGCCAGGAACCGGCTCGCTTGCTCGTGCGCTCGGAGCAGGACGTCGACCCGTCGGCGCGCGTCGGGGTCGGCACACTCCCGGTCGAGCCAATCGCCGCGCGAGGCTTCGTCCCGTTCGAGGGCGGCGATAAAGAGTTCGCGATCGGTCATGGCCGGCTCGGGGTTCAGGTTACCCCATCATGCGAGAACGGCCCGCGAATCGCGCAGAAGAATTTTTCCGATGTGGCGACCGAACGCAAATGAATCGGGTGTCACCAATTCCATCGACGCAATCAACCTCAATTCTCCTGAAGGTGGCCGAGGAATCGATTCTCGCCTGCGTGATCTCGATGGGCCCCTAAGCGATGGACGCGCTGTTGGCGAGCCAGGGCGATGGCGTACTCGGCGAAACGATTGTGGTCGAAGGGCGTCGCTGTTTCGCAGCGCCGAGCCGCGGAACGGCCGCTGCACCGTGTTCGGCGAGCACGCGCAATCGGCCTACGTTTATGGCCGCGATGTCGATCGGAAGTTCGAGTTTCGACATCACATCGTGTCCAAGTTCGCCACGCTGGGACACAACTTGCGCAATCGTTCGGTCAGGTAGCTTCGCGTCTCGCTGACTGTTTCCATCTTCAGTACGGCTCGCGCCACGCGGCGGGCGTCGGCCGTCGAGACGGAGCGAACCAGTTCCTTGACGGCCGGCACGAAGGCGGGGCTCATGCTCGCGCGTCGGAGGCCAAGGCCGATCAGCGGCAACAGGCACATCGGCCGGCCGGCCATTTCGCCGCACAGGGTCACGGGCTTGTTCGCGGCCACGCAGCGAGCGATGATTCGCTTCAGCACGCGGAACACGGCCGGGTGACACGGGTCGCACAGCGCGGCCACGCGGGGATTGTCCCGGTCGGCGGCCATCAAGTATTGGATCAAGTCGTTCGACCCGATGCTGACGTAGTCCACTTCCTTCAGAATGTGATCGACACACACGGCCGCGGCCGGGACTTCGACCATCACGCCGAACGACACTTCCTGGCCGTAGGGGATCTTCTGCCGGTGCAGCGCCATGCGGGCTCGGTCGATCAGGCGCCGCAAGCGTCGGGCTTCTTCGACGGTGCTGACCATCGGGAACAGGATGCTCACTTTGCCGCCAGTGCCGGCCCGAAGAATCGCGCGCAGTTGCGTCTGAAAGAACTCCGGATGTTCGGAGGTCATCCGAATGCTGCGATAACCCATGAACGGGTTGCTCTCGCGGATGTGCGAGAAGTATTTGACTTGCTTGTCGCCCCCCAGGTCGAGCGTGCGAATCACGACCGATTGATTCGGCGCAGCCTCGATGATTCGTCGATAGGCTTCGACCTGTTCGTCTTCCGTTGGGACGGTCGGGTGCGTGAGGAACACGTATTCGGTGCGGAACAAGCCGACGCCGCATGCCCCGGCCCCGACCGCCGCGGCCGCATCGATCACCGTGTTCGCGTTGACGAGCAACTCAACGCGATGCCCGTCCGGGGTGACGGCATCGAGATGGCGATTGTGGGCCAACGCGTCGCGAAGGTCGACGTACTCGCGTTGCAACTTGCGATACGCCGATTCGACCTCCGGGCCGGGGTTGATCGCGACGACCCCTTCACGGCCATCGACCACGAGCAAGTCGCCGTTTTGAACCTTGGCGAGCAAGCCGCTCAGGCCGGAGACGGCCGGGATGCCGAGGCTCCGCGCCAGCACGGCCGCGTGGCCCGTCGCGCCACCGGACTCGGTCACGATCCCGCTGACCGGGAGTTTGTCGAACATCGCGGCCTGTGATGGCCGAATCTCCGGAGCGACCAAGACGACCGGCTCGCTCGCGCCCAGGGCCTTCCGGTCCGACTCGTTCGACAGGTGGTTGATGATCTGCTCGACCACGTCGCGGACATCGGCGACGCGTTCGCGCAAATAGTCGTCGCGGATTCGCGCGAACAGGACATCGTATTCTTCGAGCGACTTGTTCAGCGACGAGACGGCGTCGAGGTAGTCGTTGAGGATGTAGCCCTTGACCTTGGCGACGAACGCCGGGTCGCGGACGAGAACGCGATGCGCCCGGAAGATGCCGGCCGCTTCGTCGCCCACTTCGGAGCGGACCCGTTCGATTGTTTGGTCCAACTCGGCCGCGACGGCGTCGCAGGCGTGGTCGAACCGAGCGACCTCGGCGGACAGGACCGCCACGTCGAGCAAATGCGGCTTGTGTCGGGCCAGCGCCGGATCGAGCCGGAACGCCCGGGCGATAGCCACGCCCGGGGACACGGGGACGCCTCGGATCATGGGAATAGCTTACGCGGTCGCCAAGTGGGCCGCTATGCTGTCCAAATCCCGCCCTTCGGAGAAGGACCATGTTCCGTCGAACGCTTTGTTCGTTCGCCCTGGCTGGCCTGATGGCCACGGTCGCCCTGGCCGAGACGTACGGCGAAAAGGTCAAGGCGATCGACGCCGACAAGAAGACCGTGACAATTCCCGTCGATGGCAAGGAAATCAAATTGCCAATCGACGCGACCGCCAAGTTCGAACAACAGATGAAGGCTGGCAAACGGCTCCGCAACGTGCCGATGAAAGACGGTCTCAAGGGCGTGAAGGCCGGCGACAACGTCGTGATCACGACCGAACTGAAGGACGGCAAGGAAACCGTCACGCGCATTGTCGTGAACTTGCCCGACACGAAGTGAGCGAATGTTGGAAGTTTAACGTCGCGTCTTTCCGTTGGTGATCTGGCTGCTTCTCCCAACAATGCCAATTCGGATAAAATCTCGACGACTCTTCTCCGCCGAGGCACCATGCCCGAGGCAACGCCGTTCGTCGAACTCGTTCGCCGCGTCCGGGCCGGCGATCGTGACGCCGCGACCGAACTCGTGCGCCGTTACGAGCCCCTCATCCGACGCGAGGTGCGGCTTCGGCTCGAGGATCGACGACTGGGCCGCCTTTTCGACTCGATGGACGTGTGCCAGAGCGTGCTCAAGAGCTTCTTCGTCCGAACCGCGGCCGGGCAATTCGACCTGGACGAGCCGGCCCATCTCGTGCGGTTGTTGGTCACCATGGCGCGCAACAAGTTGGCGTCGGAAGCTCGACGACAGCACCGCGAGAAGCGCGATCAACGTCGCCAGGACGCGAACGCCGATGGACTCGACGCCATGGCGGAACGCGAAGCGTCGCCGAGCCGCGTGATCGAAGCACGCGATTTGTTGAACGAAGTGCGTGGGCGACTGACGGACGACGAGCGCCAGTTGGCGGACCTTCGCACGCAGGGGATGGGACGAAGTGGCCGATCAGGTTGGCGGCACCGCCCAGGCCCGCCGTGTCCAGTTCAGCCGAGCCCTCGACCGCGTGGCGCAGGCACTCGACATCGACGAAGCCGACGGCGACTGAGTGTATACTGAAGCCGTCCCCCGGAGCCTTGATGGCGATCACCCGCGAGCGGCCGACGGCGGCCGATGTCGTTGTCACGGCCCTGTCGCCGGCGCTCATCATGGGGCTGGTCGGCAGTCTCGTCTTTTTCCTAGCCGAAGTCCTCTACGCGGGCCGATACGAGGACAAGCTCCTCTACACGTTGTTCTTTTTCGTGGTTGGCTCGGTCGGCGTTGCTCGGGTCGCCGTGGCCGTTGATCGCACGCGGGCCTGGGCGTACGGCGGCTTGCTCGCGATCGTCACGTTC
>JANLUE010000735.1:0-4113 GCA_031363325.1 Gemmataceae bacterium | reverse complement strand
GGCCGCCCTCGACGACTTCACGAAGCCCGACCGCGTGGTCGTTGGCGTGCGGCGGCCCGAGGTCGCGGAAGTCCTGCGCGAACTTTACGCGCCGTTCCTTAGGACCGAACGGCCCTTCCTCGTCATGTCGCCGGAAAGCGCCGAGATGACGAAGTACGCGGCCAATGGGATGCTTGCGACGAAGATCAGCTTCATCAACGAAATGGCGAACCTCTGCGATCGGGTCGGGGCGGATGTCAACGACGTCCGCCGGGGCATCGGCCACGACGTCCGGATCGGCTTTCAGTTTCTGCATCCCGGCCCCGGCTACGGGGGTTCGTGTTTCCCGAAGGACGTGCAGGCGATTCTCGGCATGGGCCGAACGCTCGGCTTGCCGCTGCATCTTTCGGAAGCTGTCGATCGCGTGAACCAAAATCAGAAGCAAGTGCTCTTTGAAAAGATCGGTCGCCACTACGGTGCGGACCTCGCGGGCAAGACGATCGCCGTCTGGGGCCTGGCGTTCAAGCCGCGCACGGACGACGTTCGCGAATCGCCGGCCCTTGCGTTGATCGACAGCCTGCTCGGTGCCGGGGCGAGCGTCCGTGTGCACGATCGGGAGGCGATGTAAAACGTCCGGGCCATGTACGGCGACAAGCTCGTCTATTCGGACCGACCCTACGGGGCCCTCGAAGGGGCGGACGGCCTGGCAATCGTGACCGAGTGGCAGGAATTCCGGAACCCGGACTTCGAGTTGATGCGGCGGCTGTTGAAGGCCCCGGTGATCTTCGACGGCCGCAACCTGTACGAGCCGAAAACGACGCGGGCGCAAGGGTTTTCGTACTACGCGATCGGCCGGGGCGAGAAATCGTAGGCGGGGCTTGAAAGGGCGTGCGGGGGACGGATAATTGGGAAATCGAACTTGCCGAGGTGGCGGAATTGGCAGACGCGCCAGGTTGAGGGCCTGGTCTTCGCAAGAAGGTGCAGGTTCAAGTCCTGTCCTCGGCACTGTTGTGGCACAAGGGGTTACGGCGTTGGGCCGTGACCCTTTTTGTTTTCCGGACGCGATGTGCCCGCATCGCGACCGACGTGGGTGGCTACTCCAACCCGAAGCGGTCCGCGTCAGCGAAGTTGCCGAAATGGAACCGGTTTAGAAACTTGAAGCAAGCGTTGCCGTCGAACCCGGCGGGAACCTGAGACACGCCGGCCACTTCTACAAAATCTTGGAAATTCAGCGCCGGAATCCGCACTTCAACGGGGTAGACCGGAAACTGTCCAGAATACGAGCCCCCCAAAGTGACCTCGCCGACCAAGCGGTTCGTCGTCTGATCGCAATCCCGCTTGCGGAGGATGAGTTGTACAACCGACGACTGCGATCCGGCACCGGAGTCAGCGAGGAGGCGACGAACGACGGAGCGATTTGAACCTGGAACAACGATTTCGACGCACGGCCGGTCGCGCCGCAGTGGCCACAGAGTGGGCATGGTCGTTAGTCGCCCTAGATTTCGATGACTTCATCGTAATTCGCACTGGCTTCAACGTATTGACACTTCGACGAGTCGGGCTCGACCTCTTTCAGACGGTCGACGACATCCCGCCACGAGTCGGCTACGATGGCGACCTTGCCATTCGCGATCCCGACAAACTTGTGAGCATAGGGCGACTTCGGGTTGGCTCTCGCCTCGCGGTTGATCTTCCGTGCGAGCCGCTTGTTCGCCACCAGGATGGATCCGTTCTTTTCCATGACTCGACTCCGCGTGGTTGCCGACGCGCCGGTCATTCTATCACACCCCGGGCTCCGACCGTCGGGACTGTTGTGGAATGGGACTTATGTTGAGGGCCCGCAAGTTCATTTTTGTTGGAACAATGCCCGCGTGGCTACTTCGCCTTCGAAGCCCGGAGTTCCGGAAGCTCAAACTCCAGCGTTCGAGCCCAATCCTTATCCCGAGCGTCACGAGCTGGCGGGCAAGTCGAGTGCTGGCCTTTCCGATGGCGAGAACGGGTAATACATTCAGCACCAACGCACCGGCGCGGCCGGTCCGTCTGTCGCGGGTTCATCCGGCCGGAATCGAGACCGCCGAGCGCGGTCCCGTTCGCACGGCCCGGCCCCGCCCCACTTGGAGGGTCGTCGCGTGTCCGTCGAGCAAAAAGTGATCGAGATCGTGTGCGAGCATTTGGCCGTCAATAAAGAGCAGGTCACCCGGAACACGAACTTCATCGAAGACATCGGGGCCGACTCGCTCGACATCGTCGAACTGATCATGGAACTCGAAGAAGAGTTCGACATCCAGATCCCCGACGATCAGGCCGAGAAGATCAAAACGGTCGGCGAAGCGATCGACTACATCGAGCGGGAGTCGAAGAAGAAATGACGCGGCGCGTCGTCGTCACCGGGCTGGGTACGGTCAACCCCCTCGCTCAAAACGTCCCCGACTATTGGGCCGGGCTTCTGGCTGGCCGGAGCGGGATCGCGCCCATCAAGCTCTTCGATACCGCCGCGTTCAAGGTTCACTTCGCCGGCGAAGTCAAGGACTGGTCCACCGACGGCAAGATCGAACCGAAGCTCGCCAAGCACCTCGATCGCTACGCTCAATTCGCCCTCGCTGCCGCCGGTGAAGCGATCCGCGATAGCGGCATCGACTTCGCCAAGGAAGACGGCTTCCGGTGCGGGTCGATCGTCGGTTCGGGAATCGGCGGGCTGTTCACCTGGGAAGAGCAACACGCGATCATGTTGAATCGCGGCCCGTCCCGGTTGAGCCCGTTCACGATCCCGAAGATGATCGCCAACTCGGCGACGGGCACCATCTCGATCGAGTATGGCCTCATGGGCCCGAACACGGCCGTCGCGACCGCGTGTTCGACGGCCGCCCACGCGATCGGCGACGCGTTCCACCAGATCAAGTGGGATCATGCCGACGTGATGATCTCCGGCGGTGCCGAGGCCGGCGTGACGCCGATGGGGCTCGGCGGGTTCATCGCTTGTCGGGCACTGTCGAATCGCAACGACGACCCGGCTCAAGCGAGTCGGCCGTTCGACAAGGATCGGGATGGCTTCGTCCTCGGTGAAGGGGCCGGCATCCTGGTGCTTGAAGAACTGAGTCGAGCCAAGGCGCGCGGCGCGAAGATCTACTGCGAAGTGCTCGGTTGCGGCAATACGGCCGACGCGAACCACATCACGGCCCCGCACCCCGAAGGGGCCGGTGCCGCCCGGGCGATGATCAACGCCGCCAAGGAAGCCGGCTGGAACTTGGATCAGGTCGATTACTTGAACGCCCACGGCACGAGTACCGAACTCGGCGACAAGGCCGAGACGATGGCCGTCAAGAAAGTGTTCGGCCCGCACGCCTACAAGCTGGCCATCTCGAGCACGAAGAGCATGATCGGCCACTTGCTCGGCGCCAGCGGCGGGGCCGAAGCGATCGCCTGCGCCCTCATGCTCAAGAACGGCGTCCTGCACCCGACAATCAACCTCGCCACGCCGGACCCCGACTGCGACCTCGACTACGTCCCGAACCAGCCCCGCGAACGCCGCATCCACCGGGTGCTGTCGAACAGCTTCGGCTTCGGCGGCCACAACGCGTCGTTGGCGCTTGGGTCGATCTAAACTGCATTAAGATTGAGCGTGTCGGCGGGCGAATCTCCGGTTCGGTCGCGCAGCGACCGCGAATTGCCAGCGAATTTGGATTCGAGGACATTCGTCATGCACTCGCGTCGCAACTTCCTGCTCGTCGGCGGGCTGAGTTATCTCGGCCTCTCGAACGCCGATCTGCTTCACCTGCGGGCCACACCCGCCGATTCAGCGACGACCGAGAAGCGGCGCAAGAACAGTTGCGTCTTCCTGTTCCTCTTCGGCGGGCCGAGCCAGATCGACCTGTGGGACATGAAGCCTGAGGCACCGGATACGGTGCGCGGCGAATTCAAGCCGACGGCCACGTCCGTCCCCGGCATTCAGATTTGCGAACACCTGCCGAACCTTGGCCGCACGATGGACAAGGTGTGTCTGCTCCGTTCGATGACGCACCGGATGAACGTCCACGGCCCGGCGTGCAGCGAGGTCTTCAGCGGTCGGGAGTACTTTCGCGCCCCGATAACCGACCAGGCAGACGCTCAGGATTGGCCGTCCGTCAGCGCGATGGC
>JANLUE010001002.1:0-7532 GCA_031363325.1 Gemmataceae bacterium | reverse complement strand
CGACCGTGCCGCGGGCAAGCTCGCGGTCGTCGTGGGTCAGGCCCTTCACGAGTCGATCGGTGACCACAATGTCGCGGACCGAAACCTGGCCGTTGTTGGAAACCGTGATGCGATAAGTTTCGGTGTCGTTCACCACGAGTTTTTCCGGCCCCTCCTTGCGAACACTCAGGCTCGGCGCGGAAACCTTCGTGATCATCCCCCGGCCAAAGTCGAACTGCACGCGGGCTTGGATTTTCACCTCGTCTGTATCGGGCTTCGGCCGATACGAGACCTCGACCGTGCGCGTCTGGCCCGGTTCCAGAACCTTGAACTCCCAGCGGGCCTCGGCCTCATCGTGCGTTGGAACGGGCTCCCACTTAACGCGCTCGGCGTTCTTCGGCGGAATCAGTCGAAGCACGACGTTGTGGGCCTTCGCCGCCGAGTTGTTGCGGACGATCAGCTTGTAAACGACCGGCTGGCCGCTCGGCGAAACGTCACTTCCTTCAATGTTCAAGCTGACGGCCGGCGTTGGCAGTTCGCCGTATTGCGTGATTGGTCCGGTGTACCCGGCTGGTAGGATCGGTCGCTCATCGAGCGTGGCCGGCAGCGCGCCGGGAGCGGGGACCGGGACGACGTGCTGCGCCCGGCGGACGGGCACTTCGTCCGGGTCCTTGGCGCGCGTAGGATTCGGTTCGCTGTCGTCGGCGAGCGGCGGTTCACGACTCTCGCTCGGGAACGGCCGGCCCTGGGCGAACAGGGACTCCGCGGCGGCGAGGCAGAACAAGGCGACGAGGAACCGGACGCGGTATGCCATGATTCTCCCGGCCCCGAGGGCCGGCCCGGTTGGCTGGACGGGGCGGGCTATACCCGCGATCAACGGCTGGGAAAAGGCCAGTTTGGCCGCGACGAGGGGGGTCGGGCAAGTTGGGTCGGGGTTGGGGCCGGGCCCGACTCAACTCCACACGGTGCCCGACACCGTGAGTTCCACGAGTTTCCGCTTGACCAACGAAACGAGTTGGGCGCTATTTCGAAGCAATTCGATTTCCGCTCGCGTGATCAACACCAAACGAATGCCATCTTTGAGGGCCTTCGAGGCCACGTCGTGCGCATGCTTCCGATCGTCCGAACTACCGGTGATTCCGTTGGCGGCGATCAGGATCCCAAAGTTCAAGGCTCGATCGCGAATCTTGGAGATGAACCAATTGACTTCCATGCTTCCGACCGGCTTGTGCCAATTCTTGCATCCGACGAGTATCAGGAAGTTGAGGGGCTTGAAGCCTCGGGGATGTTGCTCATTCCAGAGCGCCACATCGATCTCCTAGGTCTCGTAATTGTTTTTCGAATTTCGCGCGGTCACGCTGATGCCGGGTACGGCCTCGAAGAGGTAGCACGCCAGGTCTTCGAGCCGTTTTCCTTTTTGGGCATTGGTCTCGGCGCGGTCGGCGTCGGCGAAGAACTTCTTGATCTTCCGGCCCGAGAGCTTAGCCATGGGTGCGGATCGTGTGGACCACTTCGTTCCGTAGTCGAAACAAAACTTCGCCGAGCGACGAGCGCTGCAGGCGAACCAAGAGTTCTTCCAACGGAATGGCGAGGATGGCGTGTCGGCGGATTTCCGCGTCCGCAAGCTCCGAGACGGTGCCGTACACCAAGAGGCCCCAGGCGGCCGCGCTCGCCGACGCGAACTCTTGTAGCTGGAGACAAACCTTCCGAGCCGCACTCGGATCATCAATGTGTCGTTTCACTTCCACGACGATCGGCTTATCGGTCCAGGGCAGGAAATCGTTCGTCCAGACGCCGAGATCGACGTGCCGAAGAACCGACGAGCCGTTCGACAATGTCGAGTTCACGACTTCGGCACCGCTGGCCCGGAGAGCCGACTCGACGATCCGAACCATGTCGTCGTGGGAGTTGGTCCGTGCGCCTCGATAGGCGTCGACGAGTCGAGTCGCCAGTTTCTCGATCGGGGCCGTCTCCGCATTCGGACCGCGGGCGGAGCTCGCCTTTCGATGTGGCTTCGCGCCGTGGTCTTCGCGCAAGAAATGCATCAGGCCGAATCGAAGGGCCGCTTCATCGTCGAGCCCGGCTCGCAAAAAAGGAATTCCCATCAGGTCGGGCGCCGAATTCGAGTTGCGCCCGGTGATCAAAAGTACGTTTTTTCCAAGTCCAATCCCCAGGCCCAATTCGAAGAGAACGTTCGAGTGATCGGGCAAATCCGGGACGACCGCGATCATGCGATCCGAATTGCCGATTGCTTCCGTCAGAACTTCTCGTTGGGTCTGACCGAGATCAACTAATTCTTCGGCCGTGATGGCCCGAACGCCTTCCTCTTCGAGTAACCTGCGGATCGTCGAGACATCGGCCGTCGACGGTGCCGAAAGGAAGACCGATCGAGGCACCTTCTTGGCGGGCTTCGGGCGCCGACTCGTTCTTGCGACGTGCAACGTGGCCACGGGGTTGCCCCTCCGCGTTTGTTTCGCCATCGACGTACTCCACCAACATGATACTTCGTTCCGCGCGGCGTTTCGAGGCCTTCGCGGCCTCCACGACTCGAGCATGCACCGTGCTGCTCGAACGGGCCAAGATAGCACGATCAACCATACCCAAGGGCCGCGCCGTGTCTCGATTGCTCGCCGTTATCGTGTGCCTCGTCGCTTCGACCGGCTCGGCGGCGGAACGCAAGTCACTCGAATATGGGCCGGCGCCGGTCGAATGTCCGCGCCTGGGGCGTGTGGCACCCCCACCCGAAGAACGAACTGTTCGCCAGCAAGGCCGTTCAATTGGAAGTCATGGGCACCTGCGAGGCGGCCTTCAAGATCACGGGATTCAGCTTCACGGTCGGGTTCTGGACTGCCCCCGGTTGTCGTCCGCGCTCGACGGGAATCCGGTCGGCCGAAATTCGACCCCGTATCATGAAGAGACGATGTCGCGTCCCTATTTCTTCTCGTGGGTGGACGAACCCCTGCTGGCGGCCAGCGCCTGGCCGGGCGGGACGGAACAGCTTGCGTGGCTGCGGTCGGCGGGCATCGACATCCTGGTCACGCTCACCGAAGAACAGTTGCCTCGGAGTTGGGTGGACTCGGCCGGACTCCTGGGCGTTCACGTCCCGGTTCCGGACATGGAGCCACCGACGCCCACACAATTCGACGAG
Organism: Gemmataceae bacterium; assembly: GCA_031363325.1. Taxonomy (GTDB): domain Bacteria; phylum Planctomycetota; class Planctomycetia; order Gemmatales; family Gemmataceae; genus SIAJ01. The sequence continues at coordinate 4,405 of JANLUE010001002.1, read as the reverse complement.
ATTTTGACCGTCATCGACAAGGCGAAAGCCTCGAACATGGGGGTGGCGATTCACTGCCTCGCCGGGCGGGGTCGAACCGGCACGGTACTCGCGGCGTACTTGATTCGGCAAGGTTTAACGGCCAAGGAAGCGATGCGGAAAGTACGCGATCTGAGGCCGGGGTCAATTGAAGTGGACGAACAAGAGGAAGCGATTCGGGCTTTCGAGCGGGACTGGAAACGAAGCGCCGCCGACAAAGAAAATGACGCGAAGTCCTGATTTTCCGGACCGCACTCGCTTGAACGCGGTGGTATAATTCTTCCGCCCACCGCCCGAGTCCCCACAATCACATCGCGAGCGTTCGGCATGGCGACAGAGTATTTCGGCGAACTGGTCCCGGTCGGCGGTGGCGACGCCATTCCCCTGCGCCGCGGCGTCCTGACCATGGGTCGACGCGAGTCGTGCGACATCTGCCTTCGCTTCCCCAACATCTCCGGCCTACATTGCGAACTGGCCTACAAGGACGTTGGCTACTGGCAGTTCCGCGACCTGGGGAGCACCAACGGCATCAAGGTGAACGGCCAACGGATCCTGAATCGGCCGCTTCGGCCGGGGGACGAACTGGCCATCGCGAAGCGCAAGTATACGATTCAGTACAACTTGACGGGCATGGCCGAGGCGGCCCTCGAAGCCGTCTTGAGCGAGGACGAAGACATCTTCTCGCAATCCCTGCTGCAGAAGGCTGGCCTGGCCAAGCCCGCGGGATTCGACGATGAAGACGACGATTGACCCATCGGGCCGGCCAAATGGCCGGCCCGCTCACTTCCTGGAGTACCCCGATGCCCCACGTCCCCGGACCCGACCTGACCGGCAAGGTCGCCCTCGTGACGGGGGCCTCGAGCGGGATCGGCCAGGCGATCGCGGTTGCGTTCGGCCAGGCGGGTGCGGATGTCGTGTTGAACTACGGCCGACAACTCGTACCGACCGAACAGGCCGCCGCCCAGATTCGCAAACTTGGCCGCAAGGCGATTTGCATCTCAGCCGACGTGTCCGATCAAGCCGCCGTCGAAGCGATGTTCGATCGCACCGTCAAGGAGCTCGGCGGCATCGACATCTTCGTTTCGTCGGCCGTCTACAGCGATCGCGAGCCGTTCACGACCGCGAACATGGTTGGCTTCCGCAAGACGATCGAGGTCTCGCTGTTCGGCGCGTATTACTGCCTGCGGGCAGCCGCCAATCGCATGATCGCCCAGGGCCGGGGCGGGGCGGTGATCATCACGTCGTCGCCACACGGCAAGATCGCGTTCCCGAACGCGATGGCCTACAACATCGCGAAGGCCGGCCTGGATCATATGGCCCGCTCCGCCGCGAATGAGTTGCTTTCGCACAAGATTCGCGTCAACATTCTTTACCCCGGCTGGACCGACACGCCGGGCGAGCGAAAGTTCTTCTCGGAAGACACGATCAAAGAGGCCGGCCAGCAACTCCCGTGGGGCCGACTCGCCACGTCCGAAGAAATCGCCCACGCGGCATTGTTCCTCGTCGACCCGCGCTCGGACTACGTCAATGGCACAACCCTCGAGATCGAAGGCGGCCTGGCCCTGCCCTGGTGGTCGAAGCGGGACAAGGGCGACTTCTGATTCGTACCGAGACCTGGACGCGCGATGACCTCGCCGGCGGCGGAACGTCGAGCCGGCTTCGCAATTCGATGCGATCTTTGAACGCCCTTGCCCGATGCGCCGAACGATGCTACCATCTCTTCACACACGTCCGTTGATCGACCCGGCACCCTCGCCGTGGCCGAGTCTTCGGTAACCTCCCGCCCCCAGCCGTGGCATCTCCGCCGCGGTTGAATCCCCGCTTCCCTTCCCACTGCCATGTTCGGAAACTTTATCGGCAAGCGCCGGCGTCACCCGGACTACGACGACAATTTCTTCGCCGAAACGCGGATGTCGTTCGGCGACCATCTGGAGGAACTCCGCTGGCGCATGTGGCGCGCCATCAAGGGCCTCGCGCTGTGCCTCGTGATCGGCTTCCTGCTCGACACGCTCGGCGACCAGCTCGATCGCCCGTGGATCGGCATTGGCAAACCGATGTTGAAAGTCATCACGGACCCGGTCGAATCGCAGGTCAAGGAGTTCTACCGCCAGCGAAATGAAGAGACGCGAACGAAATTGATGAAGGCGCGAGAAGAAACGGGGTACACGAAAATCGCGCAGACCGCCGATGTTCCCGTCCGCCTCAAGGCGGATGCATTTCAGAAGGTGTTCAAAGGCCTCGAGCTTCAGGACCCCGACATCACGGAAATCGAAGCAGTTCTAACAGTTGCTCCAACCGATATCGAATACCTCGGCAAAGAGGGCGAGTACTTGTCAGGTTCCCGCAAGTACCTGACGGGCCTCGGTGTGATGGAGGCCTTCATGGTCTACATCAAGGTGTCGCTGCTGTGCGGCGTCGTGCTCGCTTGCCCGTGGATCTTCTGGCAGATGTGGTCCTTCATCGGGGCCGGGCTGTACCCGCACGAGAAGAAGCTCGTCCATGTCTATCTGCCATTCAGCATCTTCCTGTTTCTGGGCGGGTGTTTGCTCTGCCAATTCGTTGTGATGCCGAAAGCCGTGGCGGCGATGTTGAGCTTCTATCAGTGGATCAACATCGACCCGGACCTGCGCCTGAACGAATGGCTCGGCTTCGCGATCCTGATGCCGCTCGTCTTCGGGGTCGCGTTTCAAACGCCCTTGGTGATGTTGTTCTTCAATCGCATCGGCCTCTTTGGCTGGGAACTCTACTTGGCGAAGTGGCGCTACGCGATCATGATCTTGGCCGTCCTCGCGGCCGTCCTCACCCCATCGACGGACGTGATCTCGATGCTCTGGCTCTTCGTGCCGACGTTCGCCTTGTACATGGTCGGCGTGGGCCTGTGCTACATCCTGCCGCCTCCGCAAGGATTACTTGGGCCTGTCGACGAGGAGGAAGAGGTTGGAGTCTAGACCCAACTTCGAGCGTCTACCATATCGATGTTGCGAACCCGCGTCGCTACTCCACCGGTAGCGCATCGAGCGCCCGTTGCAACAGCGCGAGTCCCAGGAGCCCCAACGTTAATTTCGCCCACGGGTCGATCGTCTTCGGGTCGAACAGGAAGGTCACGGTGGCCGACCCGTAGGGATTCGTTGGTTCGGTCGGGCGATGGCGGAGATACAGGTCGAGGATGTGTTGCGGTGGTTCCGCGAGCTTGGCGGCCATCGCGGTTCGCTCCGGGTTCGGTCGTTCGTCGAGCGGCTCGACGGTGATGGGCCGATCGTCTTCGTCGTCGAACTTGTGAATGATCGCGGCGGGCTTGGCGACTTCCTCGATCGGCCGGCCGACGTAGTCCACTTCGTAGCCGGTCACTTCGCCCTCCGAAGTCACGATCGGATTCGGTGCTTCGTGTTCAACTTCCTCCGTTGGAATCCCCCAGCGGTGTTTGGCGTCGAAGGCTTGTGAAGGACGGCGTTTCTTTCGCTTCACGGTTGGCCGTTTTTCGTCTTGGAGGCTCGCCGGCAAGACGAACGTCAAGACGAAGCCAAGGCGGCCCAGGAGTCGGCCGTAGATGAAGAAGCAGAGCACTGCGACGGGCGCGAGCGCCATCGCCCATTTCACGGTTGCCTTCGAGGTGTGCAACAGCAGCATGTCGAAGAGAAGCCAGATCACGGCCAGCAGTGGAGCGCTCATTAGATAGAAGCCGAGTACTTTCAGCGGTCGCTTCAGGAACCCGATGAAGAGCGGCGGCCAGAACGGGTTCCAGCGCGAGTCCGACGAGAGGGACGACAGCACGCCGATCGGGAAGCCGAGCCAGAAGACCGCGCCGGTGACGACGGTCGTCCATTGCGAATCGCCCATCGCATATCGGCCGATGAGCATGGCCGGCGCGGCCCAGAGCAGCACGAGATAGCCGAGGAAGAAGCCCTTCAAGATCCAATCGGTGAACGGTTCGTCGGGCCAATCGATGTCGTCGCGCCTCCAGGCCCGAAACGGGCGGCCCTTCCAGGGAACGTTCTGCGCGAGCCCGGTGGCCGAGCTTTCGACGATGCTGAGGAAATAGTGCCCGGCCACCGACGTGACGACGAAGCCGAAAGCCCACGTCAAAGCGAGGAGGGGAACAAAGAAGTAGGCGTTCATTCGCGGAACCTCAAACGACCAACACGCACGGCCCCAAACCGTTACACTATGCGTGACCACGCCTTCACACCCGCCGAGGTGGTAACATGCCGCGCCGAGGATACACTCTGATCGAGCTTTTGGTCGTGATCGCGATCATCGGTCTGTTGATCGGCTTGCTGCTACCGGCCGTCCAAAAGGTCCGCGCCGCCGCCGACCGGGTTCGCTGCGCGAACAACCTCCATCAGATCGCGCTCGGCATGCACAACTTCCACGAAGCACGCGGCAAGCT
>JANLUE010000998.1:0-7751 GCA_031363325.1 Gemmataceae bacterium | reverse complement strand
GCTGAAGTCGAAGGCGGCGCAGGTTGCGGTGCGGTGAACGCATGCGCGGGGGGGCGAGACTGTCAATCTCGCAATTGATGAACACGGTTGGAATTCTTCGCTTTGAGCTAGCGATTTCACGGACTCGAGCGCCTTGCGAGTTGATGTAGCGTCGCGTGGGAGACCCCGGCCGATGGCTTCGAGGCCGGGTTCTCCCCAGTCGAATTGAAGCGCTGGGCGGCCTCACTCCTCACCCATCAGCGACCTCTTGATCCGCTGCAACTGCCGATTGTCGACGCCATCGGCTGGGTGCGCGATCAGGTAGTCCACGTCGGCGAGGGCTTCCTTCTTCAACGACTTTGACAGATAGATGCCCGCCCGCATCAGGCGGCTCTGGCCGTCCTCGGGGTCGAGGATCAACAGGCCATCGAGGTAGCGCAGCCCGCCGGCGACATCCTGTTCACGGCGAGCGACGCCGAGCAGGTTGTGCAACATGCGAATGACGATCGCCTTCTTCGTGACCGAACGAAGAGCGGAGTCGTCGGTGGGGCGGCCCGTGAACGTGGTCGCCTTGTCCTTCGCTTCGTCGGCCGTCATCAGTTCGCCGCGTTCGTAAACGTCGACGAATTTGCCCTCGCCCTCGCCCGCCTTCGGCGCGTGCCGCAGCACAAAGTGCCCCGGCAGGCCGACACCGACCAACGGCACGCCGATCCGCCGGGCGACTTCCAGGTAAAGCACGCAAAGACTAATCGGCAGGCCTTCGCGATCGTCGATCACTTCATTGAGGTAACTGTTCGATCGGTTGTAATAGTCCCCACGGCTTCCGTGGAAGCCGCGCTGTTCGAACAGGTACGAATTCAGGGCCTTCAACTTGGCCGCGTCGTCCGCGTCCTTCGGCAATTTGTCGCGGACCTTCTTGGCCATCCGTTCGACTTCCGTGCGGTACGGTTCGATTTCGATTTCCTCGTTGTCGAGCTTCGCGAGCAACAAGGCCGCGTGAATCAAATCGATCTTGTCGTCCGGTCCGACGAGGGCTTTCGTCAACTCGTCGTAGACGCGGTGTTGATGAACCGCGGCCGCGAGGTCTTTCAACCTGGTCGCCTGTCGCTCGAGGTCGCGGGCCTGTTCGCGTAGAACGCTCTGACTGTTCGCCGTCTTCGCCAGTTCGGGCACCGGTGGCACGGTTTGATCGAGTAGCTTGCGAATCGCCTTCGCGTCGGCCGGGGTCGCGGCGAGCGATGCTCCAACCTTGAAGCCTCGGAACTCCGCCTTCGTGTCGCGGAACTTCGCCAACCCGACCTGCCCCTCCGCCCAGGCCGAGTCCATCGACTCAAGCACCAATTCTTCGTTCACGTAACACTTGACGCGGTCCTTTTCGATGTGAACGCGCAATGTGTTCCAGTCGCCTTCCTTATAATGTGGCGTCGGTACGTCTTTCAGGATCGTCCACGAATTCACATCCGCCCCTTCGAACCGCGTCAGGCGAAGCTTCCCGCCCGTCGGGTAGAAGCCGTAGTGTTTCTCGCCATCGTGTCGAAAGATCAGGCCGGCCGCGCCACGTTCGTCGTCGAGCTTCACGCGCACGCTCAGGTCGAACGGCAGGGCGGGGGCCTTCCGTTGCCAGACGCAGATGCTTCGCCCGCCGAACCCGGTGCCCGGCTCCTCGACGAGAACGCGGCCGGCCCGCTGCGTCCAGCGTGCCCCCATCTCGGCCTTCCACTCGTCCGGGTCCAGGATCCCGATCGTGACCCACGAACTCATCGGCACCGAGTTCGGCTTGGCGATCAGGGGTTTCAAGTCGTTCACGCCCCCGGCGAACGCCAGGTTCTCGGTCACGAGCGACTTGAGCGTGACGATCCCCTGGACCCGGCCGCGTTCATCAACGAGCGGCCCGCCGCTATTGCCAACCTCAACCGGGATCGCCACCTGGATCATCTTGCGGCCATCGATTTCGCGCACAGCCGACACGACGCCTTTGACCACGCTGTACTTCAAACCTTTGGGGTTCCCAAACGCCACGACGGCCTGACCATCTTTCACCTTCTCCGAATCACCGAGCGGAATCGGCTTCAAGTCCTTGGCGTCGATCTTCAGGATGGCCAAGTCGCGTTTCACATCGTGCGCGTGAACAGCCGTCACATCGTATTTCTTGCCGTCAGCGAACTCGACGGAGATGGGCCGACCTTCACCGATGACGTGGGCGTTCGTCGCGATCAGCCCGTCGGCCGCGATCACGAAACCGGTTCCGAGCCCCTCGCGCCGGGCCTCGCGTCCGCGAGTGGTGACCACACAGACCGACCCACGCAGATCGGCCGTCAGTTGTTCGGCGGTGCGGGCCTTGGGTTCGTCCGCCCCGACCGGGGCGAACAGCGACAAGAAAACGAGCAAATTCACGACGCGATCCTTCGAACTTCGGAGTTGCACCGGGTAATTGCATTCAGGTTGATCGTACCAGTTTGGTCGTTGAAAGTCGGACCTGGGGCACGTTGGCCTTCAGGAGTCAATACGGCACTTCATCTCACCCTTCCCCTACCTCCTTGATCAACTCCGCCACGTCCAATTGCATTTTCTCCAGCGACTCCAGTTCCGCCGCTTCGTCGTCGTTGAGTTTCGTTCGGTCGGGGTGGGCCTTGTCGAAGGCCGACGTTCGTTCGGCGATGTCGGCTTGCAATGAACGCAGCGCCTTGAGTTGGGCCAGGGGCGGGAGTTGGTCGCCGCCCTCTGGCTCTGAGCCGCAAAAAGTGGGATCGACTGTGCCACGCGGTTCGCTGTACCTTCATTCCTTGCCACCGTCAAAGATCCCTGACGAATCGAATTCAATTCTCGTTTGTCCACTCGATTCGCGCTACTTTGCCTTCCGCAATGTTACATGAAATACCAGATACCCAGGCCCTTTTCCCATCTTGGGCTCTTTCACTGGACCGATCTGAACTGTTTCCGATTCGTATCCGTCGGCCTTCAGGATCAACTTCCAACCTGTTAACACTTCCTGTCCCGTCGGTGTCGTTGTGAACTCTATTTCAAAGTGGCCATCGGCGTTCGTTTGGACAGCTTCCGTGAGGCTTCTGCTATCGTCAACGATTTCGATCTGTACGTTTGAAATTGGGAGTCCAGTCACTGCGTCTCGAATGGTACCACGCACTTCAAACTTGCATTGGTACGAACAGCCGGGCAAAGCGAGCGTCATGCTTGCAACGAACGCGGACAGCAACGTCGTTTGGATTTTCATCTCACCCCTCGCCAACTTCCTTGATCAACTCCGCCACGTCCAATTGCATTTTCTCCAGCGACTCCAGTTCCGCCGTTTCGTCGTCGTTCAGTTTCGTTCGGTCGGGGTGGGCTTTGTCAAAGGCCGACGTTCGTTCGGCGATGTCGGCTTGCAATGAACGCAGCGCCTTGAGTTGGGCCAGGGGCGGGAGTTGCTCGCCGGGTTTGCCGGCGCCGGGGACCATGTCGGGGGGCATGCCGCCGCCACCCATTGGCGGGGCCGCGCCGCCGGCCGGATTCTTGTCGGGCTTCAGGGATTCGATCAGTTGGTCGAGCCGTTTCAGCGACAGTTTCTGTTGCGATTGAATGCCCGCGTCGGCGATGTCTTCCAGTTCCAGGTCGAAGGGGCCGGTCTCGGCGGCGTCGAGGCGGCTATCGATTCGCTTGCCGGCCAGGTCCATTGCGTCGGCCGATTGCCGCAACATCCGGCCGAACACCGCGGCTGACTGGAACTTCTTTTCCAGCAACGCTCGGACTTCGCCCGCGAGCGTTTCCTGTTGGCGACGCAGGTCGTTCAGGCTCGTGCGCACGGGCCGTTCCCATTTTTTGTCTTTCTTCACCAGCGCGTGAATGCGGGCCGATTCGTCGAGCAGGCGTTGCTCGCGGTCGCGCAGGGCCTTGATGTCGTCGGCGAACTTGGCCATCTGCTCGCGGGCGAGTTCCTCCTCGTTCTTGCGGTTCGCCTGATCCAGCTCGCGCTGCGCGTCGTCGAGCCGGTCGAGGGCGTCGTCCATCTTCTCCGAAGCCGCCTCGCCGTTCTCGAGGCGCTCGCGGGCCTGTTCCATTTCACGCGTCGCCCGCCGTAATTCCTGGGCGGCCGGCTCGGATTGATTGCGCGTCAATCGTTGCGTCAGGTCCTTCGCCTCGGCTTCGATCTTCTCCTGCTCGCGGGCCAGCTTCTCCAACTCGGCCTGACGTTGCATCGGGTCCTTCAACTGCTCGGCCGCCTCGACTTTCTTTTGCAACCGTTCTTGTTCGTCGAGCAGTTTGTTCAAGTCCGCGTTCGCGTCCTTGAGTTTCTTGCTCATGCGGTCGGCGTCTTGCGCCTTCTGTTCGTCCAGGGAGTTGAGCAACTTCTCGAGGTTCGCGGCGGCCGCCTTCTGTTCGTTGGCCGCTCGGCCCGGTTGGTTCTGGCGCGTCAAGCCGCCCGCCTGGCGCAGTTGTTCCTTGAGTTGTTCGGCGTTGCCGGCCGTCGCCGCGTTGCGCAACGCGTCGGCCTCGCGTTTGATGTCCTCGGCCGCGTCGCGGGCTTGCTTCGCATCGGCATCCAACTCGGTCGCTTCGCGATTCAATCGCTTCGACTCGGCCGACCCGGCCGGCTGGCCCTTCGCTTCGTTGCGTTTCGCTTCCGCCTCGGCACCTTTCTTGGCCGCGAGATCGAGCTTGTTCGCGACGGCCGCGTCCTTCTCGACCGCCAGTCGATTCATCTTTTCGACGAGTTGCCGACCGCGCTCGGCGATTCGATCGTCGGTGAGGCCATTCTTTTCCAGTTCGCCCTTCTGCTCGGGAGTCAACTGTTCGGGCGAACCCTCGGGGGTTTTCTCCGCGGTTCGTTCGGCCTTCTCGATCTGGCGCTTGATCTCGCCAAGCAATCCTCGGGCTTCGCCGCGAATCTGGCCCGCGCCACTCCACGGTTCAAGCTGTTCGATCAACGACTGAAGCGTGTTCTCGACGCCTTTTTGGCGTTTCTCGGCGCGACTCAGGGGCGCGGCCGGCGATTGTTTCGGGTCCACCTTGCGGGCACCCGCGAGGTCGGCCTCCAGAGGTTCCAGTTCCTCGTCGGCGAGTCGCTTCAACTCGGCACCGGCCGCATCGAGTCGATCCGTCGTCGCCGAACGCGGCAAGCGATTGTCCTTGGCCGATTGCTTTAGTTTCTCAATCGCCGCCCGGGGGCCGTCTTCCGTGTTCGAGAGGCGCGAGCGAATCTGCTGTTGCGTCTGTTCGGCCTGGGCGAGCTTCTCGGCGTCCTCGGGGCGCATCTTGCCGTTCGTGCGGAGTTGTCCGAGCGCTTCCTGAACCTTCGCCCGCGCGTCTTTCTGTTGGCCGTGCAGGCGCAACAATTCGTTGCGAATGTCGGCCTGAGTTTCGTTTTCGACATCTTCGAGATGCGTCTTCGAGACGACCAACAGTTCGACTTCGTGACTGCGTCCCGAAGCCTTGATGTCGTTGACGTCGTCGAAATCTTCCGCCGCAACCTGCAGCGTGACAACGTCCCCCTCCTTCAACGGCGAACCGTCCGGATGTCGGATTCGCGTCAGCGACAGTCGCGTTTCGAAGGCCAATTGTTGCGGTCGGAGTCGAAGGGGTTCTTGCGTCGGGATCGGTAATGGCCCGCGCATCAGAGCGGCACCGGCGGGCAACATTCGGCCGGCGAGGTCGGCGTCGAACCACGGGAACGCACGGTTCGGCTGATCGGCCCCGGTACGATATTCGAGCCGCACGGTGCGAACGGCGAAGAGTTTGTCGAGCACCTTCGCCTGGACGGTGATCTCGGCGTCGGGCAACACGAGGAGCGAATCGCGACCGCCGGCCGGGCGCTCGAGCAACACGAGCGGGGCGGGATCGGGTTGAACGCGCACGTCGAACATCCGCGTCGAACCGAGCCCGGTCTCGTCCTCGAAGCGGAAGGCGTACGGGCCGGTCAATCGTGGCGTGAACGCAACTTCCAGCAACGTGCCGTTTCGTCCAATCGCGACCGGCACCTCAGCCCAAACTTCGCGGCCCAGCAGATCGAACCCGGGAATCGCGAGCGGCGAAATCGGCCCGATGGCGGCCAACATTGGCACGACCAGGAAGCGCGGTTGCTCCGGTCGAAACGCGATGTAAGCCCGCGCGACGGGTCGATCGGTCGCGGCCCGCAACGTCACGCGCGTGCCGGCGATGCAATCGATCACGCCACTCCCATCGGGTAACTCCTGCGACGCGAGGTCCGTGTACTTCGGGAAATCGAGCCGAATCTGCGGCGATGGTCGGCCATCGAGCGGGATCAGAATTGGCGGTGGTAACACGCTGACCGATTGCCAGCCCGTATCCGCGTCGTTCGCCTTGATTTTGAACTGGAAGTCGCGCGGGATTCGCGTCGGCTCGAGCCGAACGATCAAATCGGCGAGGGCCGGGTTCGTTTCGTCGGCCGTCACCGCGTACGACTGATCGATCGAAGTCGCGCCTTCGAGCTTGATCGACACGCTCACGCGATCGGGGACGTGCCCGCGCAAGACGACATGCACGTCGAGCGGCTCGCCGCGCGCCATGCGATGTGGCAACGGGCTTGGCGACAGGATTTCGATGGTCGTCTTGGTCGGCGTGACCGCCCCGCCGAACGGAACGGCGAGCCGAATCAAGGCAATTCGCGAGGCGTCTGGCGCGGCGTAAATCAGGAAGCCCGCCCCGGTCATGGCGAGCACCGCACCGAGAACCGACCGGCGTGTGAAGCGCGATTCGACGGCCCGATCGAACTCGTAGCGATCGGCCTTGGCGGCCGCCCGCCGGATCGCCGCCTTCCGCAGGCCCGGCGAGGTGGAACGATCCCCCGGCCTCTGCCGAAGAAACTGAACCGCGCTGACGAGCGAATCGTTGAACTCCGGGTACGCCCGTTCGACCCGGAGGGCGATCTGCACCGGGTCGCCGCTGCCGCGAAGTGGCTGCACGATCCAGCGCCGCACGAACAACGGCACCCCGACCAAAATCGACACGAGCCCGAGCGCCCGCACGAGCCCCGGCAGATGATACCGGTGATCGAGATACCCGAGCGTGGCGACGAACAACACGACGAGCAACAGAAGCTGCGCCCCGGCCCGCAGAATCACGGTCCGGCGCAGCCGGGCCGCGACTTCATCGAGCCGGCGTGAAACGGTGTCGTCACGAGAAAGCGGTGGCGGGGGCAAGGTCAGCGGCATGGCATCGTCCGGTGCGGCGAGACTGGCGTCAGTATACTCGGGATGTGGCTTCGTCACTCGACCGACTTGGAGGTGAACGATGTCTGCCAAGCGATCCACGGTGGCACTGTCGGCGTCCAGCCGGCGAATCCGCCAGGCCAAGAGGGCCCTGAAAACGACGCCGCAGCAAGTACGCGTTGATTTGATGGTTCAAACTGGTGTCATGACAACGCAGCAAGCCGACAATACCAAAGCCAAGTTGGCCGTGGTCGGGGAAAGTCAACTCAGCAACGGCAGGGCTGGGTGAGCTTGAACCCTGGAAGCCTCCAACCCGCCTGCAGCGCTCGGTTCGGAATGCCTCGGCTACTCTGACATTCGAAGCTGGTGCGACACGTCGGGCATGTGTGCCGACATGGCCCTGAATGTCGAATTTCTGTCGGGCGCTTGCCAGTACCGCAATTCAATTCGAAGCCCCCACGTTCGCAGTTTCCGAACAACCGTGTTTGGAGCGCATGTACAGCGCCAGTGGCGCTGGCGGCGCGGTCACGTGGGACAGGTTTCCAACCTGTCCGGAGGGACAAGAAACGAAATGCGCCATCCGAAATGAAACGCTGGCCCGTCCATTCGTCC
>JANLUE010000899.1:0-3705 GCA_031363325.1 Gemmataceae bacterium | reverse complement strand
TATGTGGCAGATTTTTTCGGATGAGCCGTACCCGCTCGGGCAAGCCTCGTAGCCGCGTTCGCCAGAACGCGGGCGGGCCGCGAGTGGGGTTCCCGCGTTCTGGCGAACGCGGCTACACTTCTTGACGACGTGTGGGTGACATCATTAATTCCGAACGCTCTTATGAATCAGACATTGTGATTGAGGAGCAACGATCGTCGCCGCTCGATCAGTAACAAACTCGCTCCAACCAGGAACGCGAACCCGGCCGTCGCCCCGGCCGCGCTGATCTCCGGGACCGTACCGCCCCCGCCATTGTTTCCGCCACCTCCGCTCGTACCCCCGCCGCCATTTTGGCCAGCACCGCCATTTCCGCCACGGCCAAAGCCCTGATCGGAATCGCTATTGAAGCAGTTGCAGCCGCTCGACGCAAACAAACTCGCGGAAACGGCTAGTGCAAGCAATGCGTGACGAATGTAAGACGAAAAGCAATTGATCGTTGATAACATTTGGCGAACCGGAATTGGGCGGAGGCAAACTGGTCGGTGGGGCGTTTCAATAAGAAACGTGTGATTGAGCAATGCATGAATCGTGCCACTTCACCAATTGCTCCGCGGAACGGCAATTCCAACCCCGAATTCAGCCGTGACTGTCAATGCACGGATTGATTCGCACGGCCTCGCTGAGTGGCCCGGGAACGCCGGTACCCAACGATGTGAAGTTTTTAAGCATCTGTGCCGGTTGAAATCGCACACCCCGCCTATCGATTGACGCGGGCCCCATCCGCCACGCTCATTCGATCGTAGCCAACCTTCCAGTCCGCCCGAATCTCGACTCGACCAACGAAATCCGATTCGCCGAGCGCCGTCGTCCAATCTTTTGTCAATCGCCCATCGAGATCGACGGAAACCTTCAATAGATAACGGCCCGCCGGGAGTTCCGGTTTGACTTTGGCCCAGCGCTTCGCCCGCTCCGAGCCCGGTTCGGCGAGCAGAGTGACTGTGTGTTGCCAGAGCTTTCCCTTGCCCCAGACGACGCGGTCCGATGTCGCGACGGGTTTCCCTTCCCAGCCGCCGGTCTGGTCGTCCCAGGCGAACACGTCCACTTGCAGGAGCTGGTCGCCCCAGGCCGGGGGCGTGTTTTCGATTTTGAGCCACGCCTCGGTCCCAAATCGGAGCGGCTCGACTTTCGCCTTGGGCAAGTCGGACGCCTTCGCGTATCGTCCGGCCTTGATCGCCGCCACGTCGTCGATCCACTGGCGAAACGCCTTGTAGCCCTGGTCGCCGACCGCGAACTTGACGCCCCCTTCGTGCTTCACCGTGCCAAGCGGCTTCCGCAATAGCAAGCTCTTCTCCGGGTCGGCCGGGTCGATCAACTTGCTCGCGAGCAGGTAGTCCATTGTGGCCTTCGCGCCGGCTTGCTTGACCCAGGCGACGCGGTCGCCGTGTTCCTTGCGTGCCTTGTCATTTTGCGACGTGCCCTCGGTGTGGCAGTTCATGCAGCGGAACCGCAGCGCCCAGATCGTTTGCTCGAACGACGCGAGGAGTCGATCGCCACGGGCATGGCGAATGACTTCGTTCGGCGCGGCCGGTCGGGCCAGCTCCGAGACAGCGAGCTTCGGTGCCGCTCGCAAAACGGGGTCAGCGGCACAGGCTTTGATCCAGGCGGAGAAGGCTTCGTACTCGACCGCCCGATTCTTGGCGTGCACGGTCGGCGACTTCGCGTCGACGCCCACGCCCCCCATGCGGATCAGGCCGAGGATCTTCGACTTCTCGGGCGCGGCCAAATCGATCAGTCCCTGATCGCGGAGCGACCGAAACGTTTCGTCGGCCGACGGCCGAATGTAGTCCTTCAAGTCGACGCCCGCGAGGTGGCACTGCACGCAACTCGACGGGTTCGGCGACTTGAAGATCGGCGCGATGCGTCGCTCGAAGACGGCCTTCGGGTCGTCGGCCGCCGGTGCGATCGAAGCCGCGAGCCCAAGGGCGAGGATCGTCAGATGAGAGGTTCGACACATGGCGGCCGTCACTTTCGATCGAAGCGTTTCCGTCGTTGGCCAATCCTACTCGGCGGGCGCAAAACGCCAGGGTCGATTGCCACCCGTTTGTTTCGACCCAAATTGCCCATCCCGCCCCACAAATCCGGCACAACCCGTCTCGTTGGCAGAACTGCTACAGTTTCCGCCCCCTGCGGGCCGATGAACGACAACACTCGTTATCGCCGGGGGAGCCGTTCATGTTGAGCAAACGCAATCGATCGACCAAGCTCTGGCTCGAAGGCCTCGAGGCCCGGGCCGTGCCCGCCGTCCTCGAAGGAACCGAACCGCCCCCAACCGAAACCGTCGTCGTGACCACGACCGAGGAGCCGAAGCCCGAGGAAGTCGGCGGCATCGACGGCGAATTGACGCCGGACGAAATCTTCCAAACCGCGACCGGCGGTTCGACGGCGCTCGCGACCGACCTGGGTGTCACGCTCACGTCGAGCAAGTCCGCTCCGGGCCTCGGCGATGTGATCACGCTTTCGGTCAACTTGAAAAACGCCGGCGAGGCGCTGTCCAGTTCGGCCGGCGTCAAGGTGACGCTCCCGGTCGGCCTTTCGCTCGTCAAGGCGCTGCCGCCGACTGGTACAACTTACGATTCGACGACCGGCGTATGGAACGCGAGCATTCTCGGGCCGACCGAGTCGCAAACCCTGAAAATTCAGGCCAAAGTGACCGAGACGGCCGCGATGGACGTTGGCGTCGCGATCGACTCGGCCGGGCAGGCCGATGGGAACACGGCGAACAACTCGGCCACGTCCACGATCGCGCCAGTCCTCGGTGCCTTGCAACTCACGCAGGCTTCGAGCACGGTCAAGCCGACCGTCGGTTCGACGATCGTTTTCACCGCGACCGTGAAAAACACGGGAGCGGGCAACGGCCAAAACGTCGTCGTGACGGAAGCGTTCTCGGCCGGCCTCGCGAACATTCGCGTCGTGTCGGCCTCGCAGGGCAAGTACGACGCGGCCAGCAAGACGTGGACGGTCGGGGCTCTGAAGGCCGGCCAAACGGCCACGATGCGGATCGTCGCCCAGGTCACGAAGACGGGCGAAGCCACGGCCGACGCGGCGCTCACGGCCCTTGGAATCGACGCCGATAAGTCGGTCCTCGCCGCGACCGCCAAGACGACCGGCACGCGCGATAACACATTGGCGAACTGGACATACCTGAGCGGCCCGAACTTCCAGACGAGTTCCGGCCCGAAGGGCACGATTCCGCCGTTGATGGCGTTCAAGAAACCAGTCGCCGCGAGCGTGCCTTACGTGCCAACGCTTCCGCCCGCGCTGAACACGCTCGCCATTCAATCGGCGATCAAGGCGCTCATCGCGAAGGGGTTTGTGTTCAAAGCACCCGAGGGGATGTGACGGTTCGCAAGGCTTCCTTGCTCGCGAACCGCTGAATCGTTGCGATTAGAACGCTTCCGGGTCGGAGTAGCGGGACATTGACGGTCTCCCAACAAGAGACGGCGAACCGGCTGCGAAAGCGTAACTTGCCGGATTCCGGCAGCTTACCGAGCGGTTTGCCGTTTCGTGTTGGGAGACCTTCAATGTCCCGCTACTCAACTTGGAAGGCGCTCTATTCCGCCGTCAGGTTCAACAGATACGAATCGTAGCCCTTGCGGGCCGTCGCTTCGTCGGCGTGGAGCTTCTTCAGCTTCGCTTGCAGGTCGTCCATTTCTTTTTCCTGTT
>JANLUE010000717.1:0-4515 GCA_031363325.1 Gemmataceae bacterium | reverse complement strand
CGTTCGTCACCAGGCGATCGATATCGACGAGCTTGTCGAGCGCGGCGAACCGTTTCTCGGCGTTCGGTTCCTGGCAGGCCTTCACGAGTTCTTTCAAGTCCTTGTGGCCGTTCCCGGTGCCGTTGTCGAGCTTGAGCGGGGCATCGACGTCTTGCAGAAAGCCCCCGTCGTACAAGTTGCCATTTGGGTCGGCGAAATGGCGACGCAAAAACGACTTGTCGAAGCCTTCTTTCAACACGTAGAAGCCGACCTTGCGGCCATTCAACTCGACCACGGCGTGTGTCCCACGCGCGGCCGGCAGTTTCATCGCGAGGGCCATCTCGCCGCAGAGAATCTCGTTCATGAACGTCGGGTCTTGAACGGAGTTGTTCAAATGGAACTTGTCGAGCCCCTGGAACGTCGCCCCCTTCGAGAAGTGATCCATGTTGAACGTGAGCGCCGGCCGATCGTCCCAGCCGCGGAACGAGCCGGCGGCGCCCTTCAGATGTACGGCCACGTCCTTGTAAGTCTGATCGCCGACCTTGAGGGTGCCGCGCACGTACTTCCGCGGCTCGCGATTTAGTTCGTCCAGGTTCTTCTTGTCGACGGTGACTTCAAATTTGGGGACCGGGCCAGTCGGCTTGAACAGGGCGACGGAAGGGTCCGGCTTGTCGGCGGCGAAACTCGACCCGGCGACGCACAGAACCACGAAAAGACGTTGCACGAAGACCCTCCTGGAAGACGTTCGACATCCACTATCTTACCCGCCAGCGCTCCAGTTGCGCCTCGTCCAGTTCAACGCCCAGCCCGGGTTCCGTCGGTACCATCGCGTACGGCGGGCCGAGGTCGAGGGGTTGTGTGATCAGGTCCGCGTCGTGGTAGAACGGGCCGATCGTGTCGGCCGGGAACGCGTCGGTGTCGATCTCGGGGAACGCGGCGGCCACATGCAGCATGGCTGCCGTGCCGATGCCCAGTTCCAGGTTGCTGCCGATCGTGCATCGCAATCCGGCCGCCTTCGCGATGGCGACGATTTCGGCCGTCGCCGCGATTCCCCCGTGCTTGCCAGGATAAACGCTCAGGATGTCGGCGGCCCGATGCGTCGTGAGCAGCCAGGCGTCTTGCAATGTGAACACGCTCTCGTCCGCCATGATCGGCGTGGGCGTGTCGCGTCGGAGTTCGGCGAGCGCGGCCGGGTCGCCGGCCGGGATCGGTTGCTCGGCGAGGAGCAAGTTCACGTCTTCGAGTTGGCGAAGGCAATACTTCGCTTGCTGGATCGTCCAGCCGCAATTGGCGTCGATCGTCACCGGGATGTTCGAGCCGGCCACTTCGCGAACGGCCCGGACCCGGGCGATGTCCGTCTCCGGGTCGAGCCCGACCTTCACCTTCACGCACGAAACCCCACGCTTCAGATGCTCCTCGGCCATCGCCCGCGAGCCGGCCACGTCGCGTGCCCAGACGACCAGCTTGATCCGTACGCGCTCGCGAACTCTGCCGCCGAGCAGTTGGTACACCGGTAGGCCGACCGCCTTGCCGGCGATGTCCCACATCGCCATCTCGACGGCCGACTTCGTAAACGGATTCAACTTGATGATGAAGTCCATCGCCCGGCGAATCGCGGTGATGTCGCGTGGGTCCTTGCCGAGGATCACGGGCTCAATGTACTCGCGGATCGCGGCCATCGTGCCGGCCTGCGTCTCGCCGGACCAGAGCCCGGAGATCGTCGCCTCGCCGAGGCCGACGATCCCCGCGTCCGTATGGACGCGGACGATCACATACGGAGACGTGACGTGCTCGCCGTGGGCGGTCTTGGCGGTGAGGCCTTTCTTGAGCGGCACGCAAACGGGGATCGGCTCGACGCGGGTGATTTTCATGCGGGTGGTGCAATCCCAAGCGGACCGCCCT
The DNA here is from genome assembly GCA_031363325.1 of Gemmataceae bacterium. Taxonomy (GTDB): domain Bacteria; phylum Planctomycetota; class Planctomycetia; order Gemmatales; family Gemmataceae; genus SIAJ01. The sequence goes on along the minus strand of JANLUE010000717.1, from coordinate 2,634 downwards.
CGGCGACGCGCCAGCTCGGGAACACGGCGATCGAATTGAGAACGATTCCATCGAACGGACGGTTGGGTCTAACTTTGGCCCGACCACTCGCGCCAGTCGTTGAGGCCGATCCATTTGTCGCCGGCGACGAAGAGCTTCGAGCCGAGCCCGCGGAATGGCCGATCCTCGGCCTCCGTCCAGTCGGTGATTCGACCGAGGGCGATGCCTTCGTTCGTATGCGCGTGGCTATTCGGATAGAGGCCGGGCAGGAGCACGTCGCCCTGGGGGCCGTCTCGAAGGATGATGTTGGCGGGTCGCCAAAGCACGTCGCGCGGGGTGTTCACCGGGTTCATGGTGAGCCCTTCGATGTCGGAGAGCGGGACCCAGTAATAGTCGGCCCCGGCGAACACTTCGACCACCGGGCCAAAGAGGTCGTCCGCATCGCGTAATCCAACGATGGCGTCGCCGTTCAACGTCCCGGTCGCCGGCGGAGTTTCGGCATTGGCCCGGTCAACGAGCGCGTCGCCGGCCGGTTGATCGCCTTCGGAATATCGGAGCAGTGCTTCGAGTCGAACTTCGACGTGGGCCGGCGCGTCTTTGAGCAGCTTGGGTCGGCCGTGGCCGGCCAGGACTTTGCGGCGGGTCAGTTCGGCGTCGAGGGCCTTGCGATACGATTCGACGGCGGCTTGCGACTCGGGCCGATCGTAGCGGAGGACGTCGAGTTGTTTGCGGGCGCGTTCGGCATCGCCGGCGAAGAGGAAGAGTTCAAAGAGAAAGAGGCGCGCGGCCTGATCGGCCGGGTGCCCCTTGACTTTCACGGTCTGGATGTCGATGGCGGCCCGAAGTTGCCCATCGCGAAACAATTGACTGGCGTCCATCGAGCGGCTCCGGGGGCGCATACGAAAACGGGCCGGGGAAGTTCCCCGACCCGGATCGGCTTCGTTACTTCTTCTGAGCCTTCAGATCGTAGGTCGCGATCATGTCGGCGTCCATCGTCTCGTCGCTCTTCTGCGGGTTGTACGTGAAGGTGATCTTCGAGAAGGCCAGGCTGCAAGCCAGGTACGGGATGCCGCCGCCTTCCGAGCCCGAAGTCGACCAGCTCGAAATCACGCAGTCTTCGACGTCGATCTTCATGAAGTCGAGTCGCTTGTCGTCGCCCGACTTACGAGCCCAGAGCGTGCCCTTCTTCACATGCTTGCCGCTGATGACGCGGGCGAGCAGGGCCACCGAGGCCTTTTCCATGCTCATTTGGAAGGTCAGGTCCGAGAAGTTCACCTTGCCGGCGCTGAGGCCGCTCGAACCGATCGTCGTCGGGTTGCTGGCCCCGAGGCTCCAGGAAGCGATTTCGATCGTTTCCTTGTGCCCGTCGTCCTGCGATTCGCCTTTAATGCCATCGAGTTCCAGCAGATAGTCGCTCGCCATGATCCGTCTCCAGTAGATTGGTCGTTCGGTTGCGTTGGAGCTGGTCTTTCGAGTCCATTTCTCGTCAGTCCCAGGTCTCCCGTCCCCCAGTTATCACGATCCCGGCCTTATGCCGGACAAGATTCCGGGAATTGTTTCGGGCCGCCCAGCGGAGGCGGCCCAAATCACACTTAGGCGTTCAACTGCTTGGCCACCAGCCGCAGCGAAACGTCCAACCCTTCGAGCTGGAAGTGCGGCCGCATCAGCGCCCGGGCCCGGTAGTAGCCCGGCTGGCCGGGCACGTCCTGAACCTCGATCTTCGCCCACGAGAGGGGCCGCTTGGCCTTCACTTCGTCCGAAACCTCTTCCGGATTGCCAACCACGTAGTTGCCGATCCAGCGATTCAGCCACTTCTCCATGTCGCCCCGCTCCATGAACGACCCGATCCGGTTCCGGACCATGACTTTCAGGAAGTGAGCGAACCGGCTGACGCAGAGCATCTGGTTGAACTTGGCCGACAGGGCGGCGTTCGCCGTCGCATCGTCCCGGTCGTACTTCACCGGCTTCTGGGTCGATTGCGCCCCCATGAACGCCGCGAAGTCCTTGCCCTTGCAGTGGATGAGCGGCAGGAAGCCGAGGTCCGAAAGCTCCTTCTCGCGGCGATCCGTGATCCCGATCTCGGTCGGGCACTTCATCGCCACGTCGCCTTCGTCCGTCGGGAACGTGTGGACGGGGAGCCCTTCGACCTTGCCGCCGCCCTCGACGCCACGGGTCCGGGCCAACCAGCCATGCTTCGCGAACGAATCCGTGATGCGCGTGGCATAGGCCCAGGCCGAGCCCATCCACTGGTACTTGTCGTGGTCCGTGCCGTCGACCGTCTCCTCGAAGTTGAACTCCGAGATCGGGTTGGTCCGCTCGCCGTAGGGGAGTCGGGCCAGCACGCGGGGAAGCGTCATGGCCACGTAGCGGGAGTCTTCCGACTCGCGGAACGATTGCCAAGGCGCGTAGTCGACGCTCGAGAAAATCTTGGCCAAGTCGCGTGGGTTCGCCAGTTCGGAGAACCGGTCCATGTTGAACGCTTTGGGCGAGATAGCCGACACGAACGGGGCGAACGCCGCCGCCGCCACCCCGGACATGCCCTGGAGCACCTTCATGTCGGTGCTCCGCCGCACGTCGAAGTCGTAGTCGCCCACCATCAGGCCGAACGGGTTGCCGCCGAGGATGCCGTACCCCTCCTCGTACACCTTCTTGAAC
>JANLUE010000868.1:0-2431 GCA_031363325.1 Gemmataceae bacterium | reverse complement strand
CGGTTACATGACTCGAACTGCGTCGCCGCGTTCGCTAGAACGCGGGTGAAGCCGCAACGCCTTTCCATTCGGTGAGGCGGGTCGCGGCGAAAGCCATTACTCAAGAAATCGGCCGCTGCGGCGGTTCGCGCTTGCATCCGAACCTGTCAGTCGTAAAAAAAATCAGGTTGTCGTCCCATCGAGAGGGTCTCGGCGGGGCGTGTTCCTTGCAATCTTCCATGCCGGAGAAGGACAGGGCGATGAACGAGGGCCTGGCGCTGGTTCGCTCGGGGGAACTCCTCTACACGGACGACGTAGGTCGCGATGCCTGTGGCATCGGCGGCGTCGCGGCCAAAGACGGTCGGCCCGCGGCCGAGGTCGTCAAACGGGCACTCACCGCTTTGAAAGCCCTCGAACATCGCGGCGGCATCTGCGGCGAAGCGGGCGACGGGGCCGGCCTCACCTGTCAGATTCCCCAGGCCTTCCTCAAGGAGGAAGCGAAGCGCCATCGTTACGATCAGGCCAAGTATCTCCGGCCTGAAGATCGCCTGGCCGTCGGCACGTTCTTCTTCCTCGATACCGACGCCGCCCAGATCGATCGCGCCCGCGCGCTCGTCCACGAAGCGCTGACCGGCGGGCCCGTCCACTGGTTCGGCTGGCGAACGGTGCCCACGATCGACGACGCGTTGCCAAAGCAAGCTCGCGATGTCCGGCCAGGCGCGATTGAGCAACTCCTGCTTCGCTGCAACGCGCCGGTCGCCGAGGTCGAGGCTTTCCTCTATCGCCGTCGATTGGAACTTCGCCACAAGTTCCGCGAAGCGGGCCTCAGCGTCTACATCCCGTCGCTGTCCGCGCGGCTCGTGAGCTACAAGGGCCTGCTCACCTCGCCGCAACTGGTCGCCTTCTACCCGGACCTGAGTCGCGACGACTTCGAGGCCGGCATCGCGATCTTCCATCGCCGCTATTCGACCAACACCTACCCGAACTGGACGTTGGGCCAGCCGTTCCGCTACTCGTGCCACAACGGCGAAATCAACACGACGCGAACGAACCGGAACGCCGTCCATGCCTACTCGCGCGGACTGAACCCGCCAATCCCCGGCGGCGATCTGCTCACGCCGAAGATGAGCGACTCGGGCAGCCTCGATGAGTGGATCGAGCACCTGATGATCGAACGCGGCTGGAGCCTGGCGCGAGCGATGCGCCTCTCCGTTCCGCCGGTCTGGGACACCGAAGCTGAGTACTGGGGGCAAGACGCGGTCGATCTGTTCGGCTACTGTCGGCGGACGTTCGGCAGCCTGTGCGCCTGGGACGGCCCGGCCGGGCTGATCGCGACCGATGGCCGGGTGATGCTCGGCGGCGTCGATCGCATGGGCCTGCGCCCGGTGCGCTGGAGCGCGGACAAGCGCGGCTGGCTGTACATCGGCAGCGAGTCCGGCGTGTTCGGCATTGAGGCGGCCAGCATCGTGGCCAGCGGCCAGCTTCAGCCCGGCCAGATGATCGCCATCGATACCGAAACGGGCGAGCGATTCGATCACCATCAACTCATGTCGTTGGTCGTCAAGGAAGCCAATCAAGAAATGCGGAATGCGGAATGCGGAGTGCGGAGTGAAAGCCCCGCGACCGGACGCGGTTCGCATGTGAAGGAAACGCCGATCCACGCGCTCAATCGGGCCGAGATCATCGTGCCTGAAGGGTTCGACTTCACGACGCAGATCGACGATCAGGTCGGCGCGATGCTCGACGACCGGGGCTGGACGCTCGACCACTTGCTGCAAGGCGTCGGCTGGGACTTCGAGCGGGCCGTGTTCGTCAAGGACATGGCCAAGTTGAAGAAAGAGCCCCTGGGGTCGATGGGCTACGACCGGGTACTGACGATCTTCTCGAACCATCATCCAACGTTGTTCAAGTACTTGCAGCAGACCTTCGCCGAAGTCACCAACCCGCCGATCGACCCGTACCGCGAAGGCGGGGCGATGTCGCTCAACACGTATCTGGGCCGACCGGCCGGGTTTCGCACGCCGATCGAATCGGGCGAGGCCGAATTGCCGATTCGGCAAATGGAACTGTCGAGCCCGGTAATTTCCGACGCGATCGTCGAGGAAATTCGCCGCAATGAACTCCTCGGCTACCAGCTCATCGACGCGACCTTCCCGCTCTCCGGCGGCGAACAGGCGTTGCACGAAGCGCTGCACCGCATCCGCAGCGAGGCCGAGCGGGCCGTTCACGGCGGCTACGCGGTGCTGTGCATCTCGGACAAGGAATCGTGCAACCGCGGCATCAACCCGATCCCGTCGCTGCTCGCGCTCGGTGCGATTCACACCTACCTCTGCCGTCAGGGCCTGCGCGACAAGTGTTCGCTCATCGTCCAGTGCGGCGACGTGCAGGAAGGGCACGATGTCTGTTGCCTCGTCGCCTTCGGGGCCGACGCGGTTCACCCGTACCTGATGCT
>JANLUE010000848.1:0-6691 GCA_031363325.1 Gemmataceae bacterium | reverse complement strand
GAACCAGAAGCCGACCGGGTGACGGCGAATGTAGGCGATCGGCCCGCCGCTCGACGGAGTCAGCGTGGGATCGTCGAGGTCGGAATTCGCTGGCGAATTCATTGTTCGGTTCCGACGTTACGAGTCGAGGTTGCCGACTTCGCCACCAGCCGGAGTGACCGCGCCCCAGAAAATCTCCGGCCGCACGGTCGGTGCCACCGTTCGCACGCTGCCGTCGCCGAGGCCAACGAGCATACCGCCGCGATGGGGCGTCTGTGGCACGGTCGGCTCGCAGTAGTCCGGCGGCGCAAGTGAGCCATCGTGTACGACGAGCAAGCCATTGTTGCCGCGGAATCGCGGGGCGACTTGAAACGTCGCCCCCGGTCGGCTCGGTTGCGAGACGCCGTTCACCGTGATCGGATAAACATCGTTGAATGTGTTGTTGCCAAGGATGGGGCCGCCATCGGCGAACGTCGCCCGGTGCAGGACCGGGTTGAAGCTCAACGACTTCTCGGCGTCGAAGACCACACCGTGGCAGTCGTAGGCATAGTGCTCGGCGAACGCGATCGTGTTGCTGGTCCCATCCGAGTACGTCGCGAACGTCGGCACGGCCTGGAAAACCTGGGCGTTCGCGGCGTAACTCGAGACGGGGACCGGGGCATCGCGAATCGCGGAGGGCACGGTTGGGTCGGCCGGGCTCAAGTACACCTGGATGAAGCCATCGATGAACGCTTCACGCGTTTGCTCGACGTACGGCGCGATCGCGATGAACAGTGAGTTGCCGTGGTAAATCGTGTGCGGTTGACCATTCACCGATGGGAAGTGCCCGCGCGCGCTCTCGAAGTTGTGGACGGCCAGGCCGATTTGCTTGAGGTTGTTCTGGCTCTTGGTCCGCATGGCCGCTTCGCGGACTTTTTGGACGGCCGGCAATAACAGGCCCAACAGAATCGCAATGATCGCGATCACGACCAAAATTTCGATGAGCGTGAACGCGCGGCGAGCCATGGAGTCGTCCGGATTCAGTTGACGGTGACGGCAGTCGACTCGCTCGAGATCTGTTTTTCGCGGCCTTCGTTGTCTTTCACGTCGATCACGCCCCAGACCGAATACTGCCCAGCGGTCATCTTCATCGACAAGTCGAACTTGCCGCCCTTCACGGGGATCAAGGCGTTCAATGTGGCCGACCCGGTCGTCTGCTTGTGGCGAACGGTCAACGTGTGGATCGAGAGCTTCCAGCCGGTCGGCACGGTCACGTCGCCGGTGATCTTGATCCGCCCCGTTCCATCGGCGACGACCTGAAGGTTGATCTTTGGCTCGGAGCCCGGTGCCTGAGCGGCCGACGGGACGGCGACGGCCAGTGCAAAAATCAGGGCGGGAAGGAGTTTGCGCATGGATCGCGTCAAGTTGGGGGACCGGCGTAGTTTACCCGGCCGCCGACCGGAATGCAAATCCACACGCGCGGATTGCCGGCCGATCGACGGGTTCACGCTGGCATAACGCGATCTCACTTCTTCTTCCGCATCGCCTCCTGGACCGCCGAGCCCAAATCCGCCGGGGTCGGGGCGACCGCGATGCCGGCCGCTTGAAGGGCGGCGATCTTGTCCTTGGCCGAGCCGCTACCGCCGGAGATGATCGCGCCGGCGTGGCCCATGCGTCGGCCCGGCGGGGCGGTCTGGCCCGCGATGAACGCGGCGACCGGCTTGGTCACGTGCTTCGAGACATACTCCGCGGCGCGTTCCTCGGCCGTCCCGCCGATCTCGCCGATCATCAGGATCGCCTCGGTGCCTGGATCGTCCTGGAACATCTGCAACAGATCGATCTGGTTCGTGCCGATGATCGGATCGCCGCCGATGCCAACGCACGTCGATTGGCCAAGGCCGAGCGCTGAGAGCTGGAACACCGCCTCGTACGTCAACGTGCCGGATCGACTGATGACGCCGACCGGGCCGGGCTTGTGAATGTACCCCGGCATGATGCCGATCTTGCACTGGCCCGGAGTAATCACGCCGGGGCAGTTCTGGCCGACGAGTCGCGCGCCGGGCTTCGTGGCGAGGAAGCGTTTCACCTTCGCCATGTCGAGGACCGGGATCCCCTCGGTGATCGCGACGATCACTTGAATTCCGGCGTCGGCCGCTTCCATGATCGCGTCGGCCGCGGCGGGCGGCGGCACGAAGATCATGCTCGCGTTCGCGCCGGTCTTCGCGACGGCTTCGGCCACCGTGTTGAAGATCGGGAACCCTTCCTTGGTCGTACCGCCCTTGCCCGGCGTGATGCCGCCGACCATTTGGGTGCCGTACTCGCGGCACTGGATGGCGTGGAACGTGCCGGCCTTGCCGAGCCCCTGGCAGATGACCCGGGTGGACTTGTCGACGAGAATACTCATGAGTCTTCGGGGTTAGGCCTTGGAGAAGTCCGCGACGACCCAACGGCCCGTCGCCTTGTCTTTGGATAGCTTCACGTGATGCGGCACCTTGCCGCTCGCGCCTTCGAATTCGACGGTGAACGTCCAGGCGTCGGCCGTGGAATCGGACTTGGTGATTGTGTAATTCACGGCCCCGGCCCGCCAGGCCTTCATCTGCTGAGTCAGAAAGCCAACCGCGTATTCGTCCATGGAACCTGGGGCGGGCGGGGCGATTCGCTTCCGCCATTCGGGAGCCATCAGCCATTGCGCCTGCGCGGGGTCGGAGTGCAGCACGAGGTCGAGGAAGTTGCGGAGCACGTCCTGAGCGGTCGCCAATGTCGCATCGGGCGGGGTCGCGATGCCGAGACTGATGTGGCTCGACCGATGGAACCAATCGATTTTCTGATTGTCCCCGTCCTTGACGAGCCGCAATGTGAACGCCGTCTTGGATCCGGGCGATTCGGCCCGGCCCCGGAACACAACGGCGTCGCCCACCTTCTCTTCTTCGAGGAACGAAAATTTCACGCCTTCGAACTTGGCGGTGAATTTCTGCATTTCCGTCGAGTTGTAGCCCATCGCCGTTTGGTCGTCGGTCCGAGGTGGCGCGATCGCGGCGCGGAACCACGGGGTCATTTGCATCGGACCCAGTTTGCCATCGCCGAGCGCATTGAGCAAAGTCTCGGCCGTCTGGCGAACGGTCGGAAGAGCCGCTTCGTCGGGCCCCCCGACGATCTCGGCCGTGGTCCTGGCGCCAGTGCTCGGGGCGGGCTTGTCGCCACAGCCCACGAGACCGATCAGGATCGCGAACGCCGGCAATACGTGCCGCATGGGGCAAACTCCTCGGTGGAAGACACGCTCAAACGAACTCACCCACCAATCATACTCGTACTCGCTCGAACGACCTTCTGCTCAGTGTACCGAACGTCGTGCCGTCGCCGTCCCAGAAGGATATTGAATCGGGAATCGAGACTTTCCGACACGCCGATGCCGGGTCGATCGATGCGAGGTCGCGATGATTTGATGGAACTAAACGAGTAGCCCGGCGTCCAGGTCGAGGTAATCCTGGCCCGCGCCGACGTTGATGGTACCCGTGATTCCGGTCGTCGGGTTGGCGTTGCTGTCCGTCGCCGCGTTGCCGCCCGCGTATTGAAGTGTGAACGACGAATATCCGTTCGGCTTGATGAACTGCACGTAGTACGTGCCGGGCTGCCGTCCCGTGAACAGATAGTTCCCGGTCGAATCCGTCACGGCGATCGTGAGGCGGTAGGACTGGAGAGTCGGGTCCCAGTAGTAGAGGTTTACTTGCACGTTCGCGACGCCGGACTCGCCCGAGTCCTGGATGCCGTTGCCGTTCGAATCGAGCCAGACGCGATTGCCAATCGTCGCAGACGCGTACAGGACGACATCGTTGCCCGTCCCGCCCTTGTACGTGATCCAGTACGTCCGGCCGCTCAGGGTCATGGCCGCGCCTTCGCCCAGTCCGTTGAACGTGCCCGTGACGGCCGCCGCGCCCGTGTTGTCGATCAGAGTGAACGAGCCGTGCGTGAAGCCGGTCACCAGGTGGGTCTGCAGCGAGCCGCCCACGGTGACTGGCCCGCCCGTCACGATCTTGTCCGACGTGGACGGCGTCGCCAGATCGAAGTGCGTCGCTCCGCTCGATGTCAACGTGAGCGTGGAACTGACGGTCATGTTGCCCGTCGTGACGTTCCAGCCGGGATACAACGCACCGTCGTTCGTCAGCCGGCCGGAGAAGGAACCGACGCCACTGAACGCGCCGGTTGACTTGTTCTGAATCCAGCCGGGGTTCACGCCGGCGCTATTGGTGATCGGCCCCTGCGACCAATACGTCGTGCCGTAGGCCTGGAGAACCCGGTCGTCGAGAAGTTTGGGCGAGGTCCCGTCGATCGACAGCACGCTACCCGAATTGAAGATCGTCAGCCCGGTGCCGCTCATCCCGCCGCCGGTCCAACTCCCGGTGTATTGCAACGTCAGATTAGCTGTGCCCATCAGCCAGCCGCCCGATTGCACGAAGTCCCGGAACGTCGCGGCGGCCGCGAGGTCGAGCGTGCCCGCGGTGATTTCAAGCTTTTCGAGATTGTTGAACTGGACCCGCGGCGTGGCCACAATCCCATGCGCGACGACGACCCGATCGGTCAGGGGCGAACCGCCGTCGAGGTTCAGGTTCAAAGTGCTCGACAGGTCGTACAGCGAGATCGTGTCCGCCCCGGACCCGGTCTTCAAGGTCGCATACTCGACATCAGACCAGGCCAAATTCAAAGCGGCCGACCGGGCGATCGCGAACGTGTTCGCGTTGAACGAATACGTGTCGGCACTCGTCGTGTTCTCATCCCGAATGACGAGTTGATCGGACCCGGCCCCGCCGGTGAACGAAATGGCGTTCAGAACATCGTCGAGTTTGGCGGTGTCGGAGGAGACGTTGAGTACGTCGGCTCCGCCGTTTCCGATGTACTGGAAGACCGTTTGCGTCCAGAGTCCTGCGAGATCGATGCCCGACCCGGCCGTCCGACCGCGAAACACGATGGACGCGTTGTTGCCGACGGGCGGTACCTGGATGTCTTCGAACTCGATGAAGGCCGCGTTTGGCGTCGCTTGCTTGCGTATGTTTCCCGCGTTTGCCTTGGTGGCGTGTTTGCTGACTTTGTAGGCTCCGTTTCCGGCGCTGCCCTTCGTATCGTCGACCGACAGCCAGTTCTTGGTTCCCTGGCCATTGATGAACAGCGGAGGCGAGATATTGTCCAAGCCCTTGTCGCCCAGGTTGGTATCGGACCCTCCCACCGTGAAGAAGTTACTATCTCCATTTCCGCCATTGGCATATGTTCCACTCGTCGCGCTCGGACTCGTCGCCGTAATATAGAAATTGTCGACGTTGGTGCCTGCGGTCAAAGTGACCTTGGTCGCGTTTTTGTGATAGATCAAGACATCCGAATCGGTCTGTCGAACACGTCGAATCGTTCCGGGCTCCCACTGCTGAAATCCTTTGGCGTTGCCTTGCATGTAATAATTTGCCGAGACCTGTGAGCCGGAATCGTCCGCGAAGATGCGATCGCCCGTCGAGGTCGAATGAGGTCCGGTATCGATCCAAACCGGGGCGGCGATGTTCACAAGTGTACTGCCAGTGCTGCCAAGAATCACATAATCATTTCCCTTGCCGGAGCGGATGGACAGTCCGCCTGCATCGCCGGTGTTCGCGGCCGGAAGCTTGGTCCACTGACTCGATGTCGAATAGGTGCGAATCGTATCATCGCCCTCACCACTCGACAATTCCGCGAATTCGACGGCATTGACCTGCGCGTAGACCAATCCGTCCCGGCGCAGTGACGTATCAGAAATCGTATAGGCGTTGTTAGTGACGCTCGAAACATCGTTCAAATAGAATTCATCGGTTCCTGTACCGCCATCAATCGAAAGCGTGCCCGCCGTGCCACCGAGCAGACCCGCATCCCAATTGCCTGTCAATCGATTGCCGATGTGAAACACGTCATTGCCTGCCCCGCCCTCAATTCTGATTGACGCCCCAGCCCCCTTGCCATCTGTACCCCCGATAGCGAGCGGGCCGCTCAAGATGAAAGTTTCGTTGTCATCCGAGCCGCGAATGGTGAGCGACACGATTTTCGACGCCTCTTCCGAGAAGTACATCCCTTCAAAATCTGCGGCAGAATAGACTCCATCGGCGTTCGCATCGACCCACAGCTCCAGTTTCGTGCCATTCATCTTGGCAACGATCGAGCGAACATCTTCGCCCGGCACCGTATTGCCAAGCACCTGGTACTTCATGTCCAGCGTAATCGAATACCGGTCGCCCGCGAGACCGGTCTTACTCATCATCGGGCCAGTCCAGTTCTCGCGATTCTGGTATTGGTCGTCCGAGGTGTATGAAGACACTCGAACATACCCGAAAAGCTCACCGAATGACCCATCAGACGCACCCGGTGTGGTATTCGGAATTGGATGAGGACTCGGCAGTCGCGAAAAATTGACGCCAGCAATCAACTTTGACCCGTCGAGAAACATCGGACCACCAGAATCGCCGTGGCCGAGGCCGGCCTCTTTCTGTTTTGCCTTATCAAGTCCGAGATCACTCACTCCGAAGGCTAGCCCAATAAGGTCATTTTCCGGCAATCCGGAATCAAAATCCGTGCTCAAGCCCTTGTCGCCGGTAGTAATGTAGCCTCCGCGTAACCATTCAATAACGTTGATAGAGATTTTGGATCCCGCACCATCCTTCAGACTGCTATTGGCAATCAAATTGTCAGCATTCCAGGGATCGACAGCCGCACCAAGCTGGCCTAC
>JANLUE010000843.1:0-2897 GCA_031363325.1 Gemmataceae bacterium | reverse complement strand
AACGTCGGATCCGGGGTCATAGGGCGCTCGCACAGGGGACGCAAAGGCGGGCATAGGGAATTGCTTCGAGTCGGGCTTTCCGAATCGGCCGAGTGCATTTCACGAACGCCCCAAATGCCCCCAGATACATGCGAACGACGGCGGCCAGTGCCTCACGCTCGACGCCCGCTTCCAGGCCGAGCAATTGATTGGTGACGACTTCCTCGGCCGCCCGACTGTGGACCTCGGCCGGGCGGAACGCCTCCAGGCCCGCGTCGTCGCCGGCAATCGGCACCGTCTCGGTTTCGAGGTCGGCACGCACGTCCTCGGCCCGGTTGGCCAGGGCGAGGAGGGCCGTGCGGAACGAGGCCAGTTCGGATGGGGAGAGCATCGCGGCACCCAGGGGCGGGCTTGCAATACACCATACGCGAGCGCGGCCGGGTTCGCAATCGCTCAATCGCCCGCTATAAATCCTGCGCCCGCCGGGGGTTCCCATGTCCGCCATCGCGCCATCGATTCTCGCCGCCGACTTTAGCCGCCTGGGCGAACTCGTTCGCGAGGTCGAACTGGGCGGCGCCGACCGCATTCACATTGACGTAATGGACGGGCACTTCGTCCCGAACCTGAGCATGGGTCCCGTCGTCGTGAAGGGGCTTCGGCCCGTCACGACGTTGCCGCTCGAGGTTCACCTGATGGTCGCCGACCCGGCGAAGTTCGTCGGCCCGTTCCTCGCGGCCGGTGCCGACTCGGTGATCGTCCATCACGAGGTCTTGCCCGATCCTCGGCCATTGATTCGCGATGTCCGAGCCAAGGGCAAGAAGGTCGGTCTCGCGATCAACCCGGCGACGCCGATCGAGGTGCTCGAACCATATCTGGCGGAAATCGACCTAGCGCTGTGTATGACCGTGTGGCCGGGGTTTGGCGGGCAAGCGTTCCTGCCGGAAAGCCCCGGTCGAATCGCGGCGTTGCGGGCGATGATCGAGCGAATCAATCCAAAATGCGAACTCGAAGTTGATGGCGGAGTCGATCTGGAGACGGCACCGGTTTGTGCCAGGGCGGGCGCGAACGTCTTCGTCGCGGGCACGTCGATTTTCGGCGCGGCGAGCGGCCCGCGCGCGGCCACTGTCGAATTGAAACGAATATGCTTCGTTAGCCGCGAGGCGTAGGTTGGACGGAGCCGAGCGCGTCACGTGAACCCACTCGGCACGTGACGCGCTCAGCTTCGCAAAGCCTACGCCTCGCGGCTAACGTTTGTAGATTGTTTTCGGATCGAACAGTCGTTCGCCGACGACGCGCAATTCTTCGCCGTCGACCTGACGGAAGAAGCACGAGGGGTAACCTTCGTGGCAGGCGGCCCCGCCAATTTGTTTCACTTTCAACAAGACCGTGTCCGCGTCGCAATCGATGAAAATGCCCCGGACTTCCTGGACGTGGCCGCTCTCTTCGCCCTTGCGCCACAAGCGATTGCGGCTGCGGCTGAAGTAGCAGGCCTGCCCGGTGCGAACGGTTTCGTCGAACGCCTCGCGGTTCATCCAGGCGAGCATCAAGACCGCGCCGGTCTCGGCGTCCTGTGCGATCGCGGGCACCAGCCCGCCGGCTTTTTCGAAATCGAGCATATCAGTCTTCCACCGCCTCCAGGGGCTTGTCGAACTCGGAACGAATACTCGGTTGATGTAACAGGATCAGGGCCCAGATGCCAAACACATAGATTGGAGCCGTGTAACAGCCCCCGATCGACAGCCCGGTCACGATGTACGAGGTAATGAATACGAGCCGGCGTTTGCGAAGCGTCCGGAAACAATTGCCGCTATAAATCATCAATGCGAAGATTGATGTGCCAATCGCAGTCAAACACAGCAAGAAGAACATCATGCCGAGGACACCGCCCCGAGAGTATCGCTGCAATTGACGCATCTGCTCCAGAATGACGCCGACACTCACAGCCAACATTCCGAGTACACCGAGAATTCCAATTACAATGAACGCGATCGCCGGCACCGCCACTCGTCGTCGGGCAATCTCGCGCGGCGAACGCGCCGCTGCGAATTCGTCGTCGAAGTCGTCTCGCACGTCGCCAGCCTCCTCGATTGGCTCGGGCGGGTCGTAGCGACTGCGGCGCGAGCCGGCGAATGGGTCGTGGCGGCCGGGCATTCGAGAGAGCCTTTCGGACGGGTCGGGGTTCACACTTCGGGCATGTCGCCCTTCAGGGCGTCGTACACGCGTCGCGACGCGTCGGCCATCAGGCGCCGAATCTGCCGATCGCTGAGGTGCAACAACTCCGCGATCTGGGCCTGCGTCCAGCCGTGGTAGAACGTGAGACAGAACACCTCGCGCAGTTCCGTTGGCAACGCTTCAATCGCTTCCTGGAACGCGGCCCAGCGATCGAAGTTGGCCGACGGCGCGGTCGGCGGGTTGTCGTCCGAGGACGAATCGTCGCCGGCCTTCGGGTCGAGCGGCACCGTCGGTTGACGGCGATGTCGCCGGGCCAGGTCGAGCAATTCGCGGCGGAGTTGCTCGGCGGCGAGTCGATAGTAATCGCGAACCGAGGCCGGGATCACGTCCGAGAGGGCGCGCGTCAGCCGAACCAGGGCACTCTGCAAAACGTCGCCGGTCTCCTCGCGGGCTTGCACGCCCGGATAGTCCTTGAGCATGTGGGCGGCCAACTTCTCGAGCCGGGCACTTGAACGCCGGATCAACAAGTCGAGCGCCCCCCGGTCGCCGGCCTGAAACCGGCGAACGAGGCCATGGAGGGTTGTGGTCTGGAGTTCCTCATCCATTTGGAAATGATAGCGGGCGAGAACGCATGACGTGACTTCGACGACCGGTGTTCCGCGATTCGCTGGAATTCGGCGATCGTCGACCTAAACTACCTAGGTTGACACCAGCCCGAACCCAGGATTGCGTTACCGCTCATGTCC
>JANLUE010000823.1:0-5463 GCA_031363325.1 Gemmataceae bacterium | reverse complement strand
GCCGCCGGCCAGCGCGATCGCGCCGGCCTTGTTGCCTAACGTGTGCGGCAGGCCGATCGCGTAGATGACCTGGCCCCAGTAGCGGGCGAAGAACTTGTCCGCCTCGTTGTAGCGCCAGCGCCACGTTTCCTCGATCGCCGAGAAGAGCACGAGGCCCTTGCCGAAATAGTGCATCGCCAAGAGCGGCATCGGCTTATCTTCGGCGATCTTCTCCTTCGGATGATCGAGCAGCGAAACGGCCGCGGGCCGAAGCTTCGTCACCGGGTAGTTCCAATAGATCCCCGGTAGTCCGTCCCACGTCTGCAGGTTCTCGACGGGATCGTCCGAAAGGCTCAGGATCGCACTTCGTTTGCCGAGGTCGCTGCGGACCGGCTTGAATTCGGCCGGCCGACGATTGTCGTCGAGAGCGAACTTTACCGAGGGCACTTCGACCGGCAATACGTCGGCGAGCGGCGTGCCCAGCCACGAACCGGGGGCACGCAATCGACCCGCGATCGCGACGAGGCCGCCACCTTCCGTCACGAAGTCCTTGATCCAGTTGCGCTGTTCGGCCGTGAAGTAGTTGGCGTCCACGTCGCCGATCACTAACAGGTCGAATTGAAACAGTTCTTTGCGTTGGTCGGGGAAGTTCGCGATGAACGGCGGGCCGGACTCCATCGCCTTGCGGTCGCCGTTGATCACCAGGAATGTGGGCTCGACGCGGCGATCGCGGAGAAACGCCCGCTGCATGAATTTGAATTCCCAGCGCGGGTTGCTCTCGACGTAGAGCATCTTCACTTTGCGATCGACCACGCGGACGGCCTTGGCGAAGCGATCCTCGAGCGACTCGGCCCCCTGGACGATCTTCACCGTGGCGACCATTTCCTTCTTGCCGGCCGACGCGTCTTCCTTGCTCGGAGTGAACGAAAGCGTATCGGTCGCGTCTTCGCCATCCTTGATCGGCACCCGCTTCGAGGCGACGACCTTGCCGGCGAGCGTCAGGCTCAATTCGACCTCGGCGTCCTTCAGGCCCTGGGCGCGCCAGCGGAACGGCACGGTCACGGAGTCTTCAACGAACAGCGTGTCCTGGAAGACGGCGTCCTTCAATTGCAAATAGCCCGACGCGGAGCCGCCGACTCCGTACACGTGAATCGGCACTTTCAGGTTGGCGGCCTTCTCGGCCAGATCGTCCCAGGCGATCGACGATCCATTGTCGCGGCCATCCGTCACGAGCACGATCGCAGCCGGCAGTTCCGGTTCGTCGTTCTGCAGGAGGTCGGCCAACGTGTCGGTCAGCAACGTCTTGGCATCTTCGGAATTCATGGCCGTCAGCCACGGCGACTCGGGCGTGTCGGCGAATCCGCGTCGACCAGCACCGAACAAGTACGGCTGAACCGGGCCCTTTTTGCGAAAGTTCGTCAACAGATCAAGTCGCTTGTTCTGGAACACGGCCCGCACGAGGTCGGCCCGACTGGGCCGATCGGCGTTGATCGCGTCGGCCGATTGCGGCGTCGCTAGCCCGTGATCGGGCGGCAAACGATCCTGTGCGATCGCGACGCGCACTTTGTCCGGCGTGTTGAGCCGGGGGTCCTTCAGAGTCATGCTCTGACTGTTATCCGCAAGCAACGTGATCGGCCGAGGCCGATCGACCTTCACATCGCGAACGAGTACCGGCTTGCAGAGCAAAAAGACAATTGCGGAAAGCACGAACGCGCGCAACACCCCCAGGGCGAGCCGTCGGCCAACGCCGATCTTCATCGACTCGGTGAAATAGAACGCAACCGCGATCCCGGCGGCCACGACCATCAACATGGCCGCCAGCCAGAACGGCAGCGATCCGCGAAAGACGATTTCAGGCAGCACGCCGAACAATTCGATGTCCTCAAATGCCGAACACTACCACAGAGTCACAGAGAACACAGAGAAATACCAAATCGATACTCTCGAATCCAAAATCATTCGGAGACGCTTCGCCTTGATGGAAATCTCTCTGTGCTCTCTGTGACTCTGTGGTGAAATACTCTTGGTAACGATCACCAAGCTTTTCCGCAGAACCACGCCCAGCCGGTCTCGAACAGGGCGAATAGCAATAGCGCGATCAACACTCGGAGCGTCCACTCGTTGCGATTGCGGATCGAGTCGGCCTTGGCCGTCGCTTCGGAGCCGCTCGTGAGGTGCTCCGGCTTGAAGCCCAACAACTCGTCGATCTGTTGATCGGGGAGCGGGTCCATTGTTTCACTCTCGCGCAAGTCGGGGATCAGCGCGAAGCGCGTGCCATCTTCCTTGCCCTCTTCGGCGATGATGTAAGTTCCGGCCCGGCCCGTCTCGCTAACAGTCAATGATAGTTGCTCGGTCGCTCCTCCTTGCGGCTTGCCGAGCCGGGTCTTGAGGCCATCGGGCTTGATCACTTGATAGTTCTTGTTCGCGTCCTTCGGGGCCCAGCGAATCGGTTCGCCGGCGACCTTGTTGAACCCGGACGCGGGCCGATCGATCAAGTGCGTCAACGCGCCGTGGATGAATGGCTGGAACGTCAGGTTCGTGGCGAAGAAGCCCCATTCTTTGTCGACGGCCGTCGTCAACATTAACACTTCGCCATCACCAACATGTCGGCCCAACAGCGCGGGTCGATTGTCGTTGTAGCGCAACAGCACCCGGCCCGAGTCTTTCAATTCCTTCGGCTCGACCACGCCGAGCGCTTTGAGCACGAAGGCGTCGCGCAATTGCAGGAAAGGGTCGTTTGCGGACAGTTTGAACCGTGCGAGGAACGATTGATCATCGATCGAAGTCGGGTCGGGGAACAGGGGGTTCTCTTTCGGCGAGACGAACGCGTCGCCGAGTTCCATCGGCAACAGTCTCAGGCCATCGCGGCCCAGCAAGCGGTTGTAGGTTTCTTTCTGAACGTTCGGCCCGCCGGTGATCAGCAGGCCGTGCCCATCGCGAACGAAGTCGCCGAGCTTCTGAACGAAATCATTCGGCACCGAGCCCGGCCCACCGAGCGGGGCGTTCACGAGGACGCAGACATCCTTGTCGGCCAGCAAGCCGGGGGATGCGTCGGGCGCTTTGACGACCGTGGGCCGAACGTGATAGTTGACTTTGAATTCGTCCGGCACCGGCAACAGGGCATGCGCCAGGAAGAAGCTGCCGGCGTTCTCCGGGTCGCGTTCATTCGGCGAACCATCGACGACCAGAACGCGCACCTTCTCGCGGACCAGGATGACCCGATCGAATCTGTTATCGTCGTCGAGTTGATCGGATTTCACTTCTGCAGTTAACACGCGCCAACCGCCCTGATCGATCTTGCCCGTGAGTGTTACTGGTTTCGTTTCACCGGGGCCGAGCTTCTCGATCGGCTGAGCGTCCTTGTCGAGCGGCTGGCCATCGACTTTTAGTGTGACGGTTAGACCCGTGACGGGTTCCGTCCCGGTGTTCTTGACGAGCACGGTGAACGGCATTCGCGTCCCGGTGTGCGGCACATCGGACTGGGGTCGCAGGTCGATGATCGCGACGTTCTTCACCGGTTGCGTGCCGCAGCGAACGAGGTACAGCGAGCCCTGGGCCTTGATCTGTTCGCACTTCACACGCACGGCCGACGTTTGGCGTTCCCAGCCGCCGCGTTGCATGTCGCTAAACAGATAGACTTCTTTCGTCGCCCCCTCGGCGCGGTCGAGGGCGCTATGTGCTTCGGTCAAGCCCGCCAGGAAATCGGTCGACTGTTGCGTGGCGACGAGGTTCTCGATCAGCCGCTTCGCCTGATCGAGGTTGCGCGGCGACTTCGGCCCGGCCGCGATCGCCTTGTCCGTACACGTGATAATTTGAACCGTGGAATTCGGCGGCAAATCGTCGATGACCTTGAGCGCGGTCTCCTTGGCGATCTCGAGCCGAGTGCGGGCCCCGGCCCCCTCGCGGGCGTTCATGCTATACGACAAGTCCATCACAAACACGGCGTCGACGGCCTCGCCCCGCTTGCCGGCCGAGATGTTGGAACAAACAACCGGCCGGGCTAACGCGACGGCAAGGATCGCCATCAACAACATGCGAAGCAAGAGCAGAACGAGTTCCTGAAACTTGAGCCGACGACTCGTTTGTTCAACGGCGAGGCGCAGAAATTTCATCGCCCCCCAGGGGACGGGCTTGTACCGCGCGCGGTAGAAGAAGTGCAACGCCAGCGGGATCCCCGCCGCGAGCGTGCCGAACAATAATGTGGGGGCCAGGAAGCCCATGAGTATTAATCTCGCACGGTCTCGAATCTACCTATTTCTTCTGCAAAGCAAACTCTGCAACTACGAATTCCTTAGTGTCATTTTCATCGAAGGACTTGGCGCGACTGCTATCTTTGTCGTGCAGAGAAATAACTAGCTTCGAGTCGCGAATCGAGTATGTCCCTGGCCTTGCCTTCGCCCCCTCTTCCGTCTTGCCGTCCTTATCACATTCGTCGAGGTCGATCCACTTTGGTGACTTTGATGGATCGAGTGTTATCTTGAACCGCGTGTTCACACGACCGCGACTTCCGGCCTCAAGGATTCGATCTCGAATTGTGATTTGCTGAGGTTTCTTCGCGAGGTCCTCTTTGGACATGACCTTACCATTTTCGACTATTCTAACTGCGACCCAGGTGCCCTGCATGGACTTCAAATCGGCGGCAATCGTGTCGCTCGATTTGCTTTCTTGTGACCAAAGTACCTTCGCCGAAGCGAATACCGATAACGCTACGATGACTGAAATACGCATTGTAACCTCACTATTGGATCTCACAACCGTCCCATCTGCAGCCGCGTGATCAGATACTTCGAAAGTCCCTGCTCCAACGGCTTCGTCGGGTCCATTCGTACATAATCGACACGGTAGGCGTCGCAACCCTTCCGTAATTCCGTCAAATATTCGTTGACGATGCGCTGGTAGGCGGGCCGGATCAGGTGGGGGCGAGTCTTGATTTCTTCGGGAAGCTCCAGGCCATCGAATTTCACGTTCCCGGTGAACGGGAAATCCACCTCGTCCGGGTGCATGACGTGGAACACGGTGACATCGTGGCCCTGGAAACGCAGATGTTTCAGGCCTTTCAGGAACGTATCCACTTCGTCGAAAACGTCCGAAATAATGAACACGAGGCCGCGGCGGCGTTCGCGGTCGGCCAATTGTTCCAGGAGCGGGCCGATCGTCGTTTTCTCTTCCGGCTCGAGCGCTTCGAGTGTGTGCAGGATCGTATTGACGTTGACCATCGAACTGGAGGCTGGCAACTCGATTCGCCAGCGATTGTCGAACACGTTCAGGGCGACACTATCGCGCTGGCGAACGATCACATACGAGAGGGTGGCGGCCAGCAACTTGGCGTATTCGAGTTTGTTTTCGTTGCCGTCGCCGTACTCCATTGACTTCGAGCCATCGAGTAGGATCTGGGCCGTGAAGTTGGTTTCCTGTTCGTACTGCTTGATCGTGTACCGTTCGCTGCGGCCGTAACTCTTCCAGTCGATGTGCCGGATGTCGTCG
>JANLUE010000710.1:0-2203 GCA_031363325.1 Gemmataceae bacterium | reverse complement strand
TGATCGGCTTTCCGCCCGGCGGGTTTCGCGTCCAGGGTCGCATCGGCAATCAGGATGTGGACCTGACCATTACCCCCTTGCCGGCCGGGCAAACGCCGCCCGCGAAAGGCAACCCCGGTACGAGCAAGGCACCGCCGGCTGGCAAAACTGTTCCGGTTCGAAGTGACCCCGCGCGGCTCGAACGGATCAAGGCCGCGAAGATGCCGGCGATCTCGAAACCGATTTCCTTCGATACTCCCGAGGCCGACGCGATTCTCTCCGCCCTCGAGATCCTGCCGCCGAACAACCCCTGGAACCTGCTCGTCGAAGATTGGCCGCTCCACCCGAGTTCGAAGGACGTCGTCGCGACCATCGGGGCGGACAAGTTCACCCGTTACAACGCCGACATGTGTTTCATGTTGGTTCCGCCCAGTCAACCGAAGGTCAACGTCAAGCTGACCGAGTACTCCGGCGAATCGGACAAAGGCCCGTACCCGGTTCCGGAAATGGTTCCGATCGAAGGGTTCCCGGCCGGCTACCATCGCGACGAAAAACACAAAGGCTTGACGCTCGACGATGTCCAACGAGGGAAGCCGGAACTCGAGGCCGACCGACACGGGATTGTCGTCGATCCGGTCGGCCACAAACTCTACGAGTTCTATCGACTCACTCGTACGGACGCCGGCTGGGTGGCCGAGCAGGCTTCGATCTTCGATTTGAAATCGAACAAACTTCGCCCCGACGGCTGGACCTCGTCCGACGCGGCCGGCTTGCCGATCTTCCCGGCCGTGGTCCGATACGACGAACTTCAGCGCGGCGTGATCGACCACGCGCTCCGGGTGACGGTGAAGCGGACTCGCCGCGCCTACGTCTACCCGGCCACCCATTTCGCCAGCAAGCTGACCGACGAAAACTTGCCGCGCATGGGCGAACGCTTGCGACTCCGCAAAGACTTCGACGTGAGCGGCTTCTCGCCGGAAGTGAAGACCATACTGACGGCTCTGAAGCGTTATGGAATGTTGGTCGCCGACAATGGAAACGACTGGGCGATCTCCGTGGCTCCCGACGAACGCATCCCCGACATGCACGAGGAATTGCGAAAAGTGAAAGGCTCCGACTTCGAAGTCATTCAGGCACCGGCCGGCTATGTTCCGCCGAAATGATCTACCAAACACTGAGCAAATACATCACCACAAAGGCACAAAGAACACAAAGAGTCGATTTGGAACACAGAGGCACAGAGAAGCGAAATTGCATTTCACTGTGTCTCTTTGGTTCAATTGGACTCTTTGTGTTCTTTGTGCCTTTGTGGTGATGTTTTCTTCGCCCGTCCGTTCAACTACATCAACGACGCGACACTACGGGCTTTGCGTTCGCCCGTTGCTGCAGGTCGAATCGATCCAGGTTCATCACCTTAGCCCATGCGGCCACGAAGTCGTTCACGAACTTCGCTTGCGAGTCTTCGGTCGCGTAGACTTCGGCGATCGCCCGCAACTGCGAGTTCGAGCCGAACACCAGATCGACCGAACTGGCGGTCCATTTCACCTTGCCCGTCTTGCGGTCGCGACCTTCGAAGAAGTGCTCGCACACCGGGGACGTCTTCCATTCCGTGCTCATGTCGAGCAAATTCACGAAGAAGTCGTTGGTCAACGTTTCCGGTCGCTTCGTGAACACGCCGAGTTGCGAGTTACCGGCGTTGGCGTTCAGCGATCGCAAGCCGCCGATGAGCACCGTCATCTCGGGGGCGGTCAGCGTCAGCAAGTGGGCGCGGTCGATCAGCAGTTCCGGCGCCGGTCGGTCGACCTCGCGGGGGAAGAAGTTGCGGAACCCGTCCGAGGTCGGCTCGAGCGGGGCGAATGACGCCACGTCGGTCATTTCCTGAACCGCGTCGCCACGACCGGGTGTGAACGGAACCTTCACTTCGTGCCCGCCCTTTTTCGCCGCGTCCTCGACGGCCGCACAGCCACCCAGAACGATCAAGTCGGCCAACGAGACTTTCTTGCCATCGGTCTGGGCGTCGTTGAAGTCCTTTTGAATCTTCTCGAGGATCGGCAGAATTTTCGCAAGTTCTTCCGGGTTGTTGGCTTTCCAGTCCTTCTGCGGGGCCAGGCGAATGCGGGCCCCGTTCGCGCCACCACGCTTGTCGGTGCCGCGGAAGGTCGAGGCTGACGACCAGGCGGTCGCAACGAGTTGCGAACTCGAGAGTCCGGACGCGAGGAGCTTG